>WLDA01000073.1 GCA_009705025.1 Actinomycetota bacterium
AAGTATTTAGATACCCGTCTGGTTCCTGAGCATTCTTCAGGGCATCTGTACATTCTTGAATAAAGGCAGAAAAGGCCTCATTTCCAACGAAATTTTGATTCCAAAAGAATCCTTCTAGGGATTTCTTTACGTCGTGGTCGGCAAACCATAATCCTTTGAATTCAAACTTATCTGTTCCGTAATTTTGAAAATTCGCTAGTGCACCGGTTTTTACTAACTGTTCGATTAAATGAGGAATCGTCTTCTCTGCATTTATGACTTGTCTCTTGCCAAGCCAGGATTGATCAGTGAGTTTGAATTCGTTTAGACCAATTGGCTCAGTCTTTACTAATTCTTTTCTGAGCACTTTTACTGGACCATCTATAAATCCTTTTTTCATTGTGTTGGCACCCATACTTTCATCCCACCTTTCACTCTATTGCCCCACTGTGCATATGGAATAGCGGTGATTTTTGTGGGTGACGAATGTTCTACCGGTAGCGGATTTGCATATGGGTAGTCTGCAGACTTTGCAAATGTTTCAAAATGGCCAAATATTTCAAGTGCTGGAATTTCACCTACACCTGGTATTGAAACCTTTGCTTCCTTTATTGCTGCTTTGGTATCGACGGCAAAATCATCCACAAAGCAACCCTTATCTTGTACGTCGGCCTGTTCAATTGCATAAATGACTGGACCTTTTCGTAAAGAAACACAACCGCGCGCTGCATCAATTCGTGGATGAGGTTTTAGGAATTCTGCGGTCATTTTCAGATCAAAATCAATTGCATCTCCAGATTTCCATTCTCTATCAATGCTGACGTAACCCAGAGAATTTCGTTTTTCTGAGGAAGCAGTTCCATTAATCGAAAGCGAAAAGTCTTTACACCATTCTGGAATACGCAATTGCAATGCATACTTTCCATTTTCGGTAACTGCAATTTTCACAGCTCCATTATTTGGATATGCCGTCGAGATTTTCAGACCAACATTTACACCGGACTTCAAAGTTGTATTGATTGTGCCTTCAGAGTAGAGATGAAGAGCGAAAGTATCGCTGGTAGCTGAAGCCATGTAATGCTGCAATGTTGCAACAGTTCGGCCAATATTTGGAGGGCAACAAGAACAGGTGTACCAAGAAAGACGCTCACTTGCATCAGTATCAAATGCAGTGAAATGGCCTGTGCGATATTGCAAGGGATTTGAGTAAAAGAATTTACATCCATCACTAGATACAGAGCCTGCAATGATGTTGTACAAAGATAGTTCCATTACATCTGCATAGCGAGCTTTACCTGTGACAAGTAATAAACGCCAGCTCCACATGAAGTTTGCAATCGACGCACATGTTTCGGCATAAGCGCGATCATTTGGAAGTTCGTATGAATCACCAAATGCTTCATCTTTATGTCTTGAACCAAGTCCTCCCGTGACATACATCTTTGTATAGACCATGTCTTCCCACATTGCCTCTTGCGCTTTGAGAAGTGCTGGATCACCTTTTTCAGCATAAAGGTCCATGACTGCTGCATTCAAATAAAGCTGGCGGACCGAGTGCCCAACAGCAGTTGTCGCTTCTTTTACAGTCTTGTGGTCTTGCATATATGAAGGAGATGCAGGGTGGAAACCAAGATCACGTTTGCTAGTTATCTTTTCATAACCTCGACCTAAGATCATTTTTTCTGCAAGATCTAAATATGATTCATTTTTTGTTTCACGATATAGCTCAATGAGCGCTGTTTCAATTTCAGGGTGTCCGCACATTTGAAGAGTTCCAGGGGCTGAAAACTTCTTTACAAGTAAATCTGCAAACTTAGTTGCAATTTTGAGTAAGGGGGAATCTTTTAGAACACGAGATTCTGCAACCGCCGCTTGAATCATATGACCACCAACATAGAGTTCGTGACCCCAACCAAAATTAACCCATTTCTCATCTGGATACACACCTTGAAAATATGTATTTACATATCCATCTTCTTGTTGGGCATGCGCAATCGCTGCAGTTGCTTCCTTGAGAAAATCTGTCTGTTTCTTATCGGAGTAAAGATGAAGACTCCAACACAGAGCTTCTAAAGACTTATGAATATCGGAATCGGAAAACCACATTCCTTTGAATTTGAACTTGGGGGTTCCAATGTCCTGCAAGTTAGCGAGGGCACCCGTTGAAATGAGATTATCGATGAGGTGTGGGATCGTAGTTTTGGCATTATGAATCTGCCAGCGCCCTAAGTCTCCGTTTTCAGAGAGAGTGACTTCATTGAGCGGCAGGGGTTGACTCTTGCTGAACGTGTCGACCACTGGGCTAACTGGCCCGAGCGAATGTTTCTGACTCATATGACTCACACCACTTCCGTCTCGAAACTTTTCGAAACTATGGCGTGAATCTATGTTTTTACACGTATAACTTCAATGATTTTTTCGAAAATTTACGAAACTCTTTCGAATTATCGCGCTATCCTGAGCGTGTGAAAAGCGAAAAGGCCCCAAATAGAACGCTCAAAGATGTTGCTCTTGAGGCTGGGGTATCCATAGCGACGGTTTCAAAAGCCCTCAATAATCGCGGCGAAGTGCATCCTGAAACTAGAGCGCGAATTCTAGAGATCGCTGAAAAAGTGGGACTTCATCACACTTCACTTTCTCGAAAGTTTCTAACTGGGCGAACTGGAACGGTTGGACTACTAACGGATGACTTAGTCGGTCGTATGGCGCTACCAATTTTGGCTGGCGCAGAAGATGCATTTGGATATGAGAAGACTTCAGTATTTCTCTGTGACTCTCGCGGTGATGCGATACGTGAATCATTTCATATCAAATCACTTCTAGCGCGACGCATTGATGGTCTCATTGTTGTAACTAGTAGTGGTCATATAAGAAGTTCACTCGGTAGAAAATTTCCGGTACCTGTTGTGTACGCGTATGGCCCATCTGATGACGCCCATGATATTTCAGTTGTGCCCGATAATGCTGGTTCTGCTGGGTTAGCTGCTGAACATCTAATCTCGCTAGGAAGAAAAAAGATTGCACATATCGCTGGCGATAAAAGTTATGCGGCTACCGAACAACGCGTTATTGGTTTTCAAAAAGCACTTGCGAAAAAAGGTTTGCACATGGTGGGCGGAACACCAATGTATGGAGATTGGACTGAAGCATGGGGTCGCACTGCAGCAAGTGCACTCATTTCTTCTGGACAAGAATTTGATGCAATCTTTTGCGGCAATGATCAAACTGCTCGGGGTGCAATTGAAATTTTGCGTGAGCACGGCCTACGTGTTCCACGCGATGTTGCTGTTATCGGTTTTGATAACTGGGAAATCATTGCAACTGGTTCGAGGCCTCAAATAACAACTATAGATATGGATTTACTCAAACTTGGAAAGATTGCAGCAACCAAGTTATTCGATGCTATAGATGGCATTAAGGCTCACGGCATAGAGAAAATCGGTGGGAATCTAATGCTGCGAGACTCAACGAATATTTCGTAGGACTACTTACTGAGCTTGTAATGCAGCGAATTCCAGCGAATTTCCTTGCGGAATTCAGTGGCATCAGTCTTTGCATTGATTGAAAGAAGTTCAACTTGAGCAATCTCTGCAAAGTCTTGAAGAACTTCTGCATCTACCGCTGTTGTCATAACAGTGTGGTGTGAACCGCCGGCATAGATCCAGCACTCGGCAGATGTTGAAAGCGATGGTGCTGGCTTCCATACTGCGCGTGCAACTGGCAAATTAGGAAGCGGCGCATCTGGTTTTACAACTTCAATCTCGTTGACAACGATACGGAAGCGATCACCGAGATCACTCATTGAAATTACGCGGCCTTTACCTGGTGTTGCATCGAATACCAAACGAACTGGATCTTCGCGATCACCAATTCCAAGTGGGTGGATTTCGCACTTTGGTTTTGCTGATGCAATTGATGGACAGACTTCGAGCATGTGTGCGCCAAGAACTTTTGGTTCACCTGGGCCAAAGTGATATGTGTAATCTTCCATAAAGGAAGTTCCACCCTCTAGGCCAACTGACATTGATTTAATAATGCGCAACATTGCAGATGTCTTCCAGTCGCCTTCGCCACCGAATCCATAACCGTCGGCCATCAAACGCTGTACTGCAAGACCTGGAAGTTGGCGCAGTGCACCAAGATCTTCAAAGTTAGAAGTAAATGCGCTAAACCCGCCAGCTTCAAGGAAGCCGCGCATTGCGATTTCAATTGAGGCTGCGTAACGAAGTGAATCGTGTTGCGCTCCGCCCTTTTTCAGCGATGGGACAACGTCGTAATCGATTTCGTATTGGGCAACGAGTGCGTCAATATCTTTAGCGTTTACCTTCTCGATAGCAGCAGCAAGTGCGTTGATTCCGTAAGCCTCAACAGAGAAACCAAAACGCATCTGGGCACTTGTTTTATCGCCATCAGTGACGGCAACACTTCGCATATTGTCACCGAATCGAGCAAGCTTGAGATTTTGTGATGTGTTCCAACCAATTGCCGCGCGCACCCAGTTAGAGATTCGCTTTACAACAAGGGCATCTGCGTAGTGACCAACAACAATTTTGCGTCCAGTATTCATGCGAGCTTGGATATGACCATGTTCGCGATCGCCGTGCGCTGCTTGATTGAGATTCATGAAATCCATATCGATGGTGTCCCACGGCAATTGTGCATTTGCTTGAGTATGAAGATGTAACAACGGCTTCTGCAAAGCAGTAAGTCCTGCAATCCACATTTTTGCTGGGCTAAATGTGTGCATCCAGACAATTACGCCAACGCAATTCTCATTAGCGGATGCCTCCATGCAGATTGCTTTGATCTCTTCAGCAGTCTTGAGGATTGGCTTCCAGACAATATTGAGTGGAATCGTGCCACTTGAATTGAGAGAGGTAGCAACTGCACGTGACTGATCTGCTACTTGCTCTAATGTCTCTGGACCGTAGAGATGCTGCGTTCCTGTGAGAAACCAGATTTCAGCCTTCTTATTAGTCTCGAGCTTCATTATTTTTCTCCTTTTGTCTGACCGTAAACATTTTGATAACGGCTAAATAGTGAATCAATATCGCTTTGAGCGAGTAGTTGAAGTGTTCCCATTGTGCGAGCAATCCATGTTGTCTTAGCAACGTCTTCGCACATAACTGCAGCCTTGACAGCATCTTTTGCATCTTTACCTATAGTGAATACACCGTGGTTTTTCATAATTACTGCGCGAGAGCGATGACCCTTCAGCGTTGAAACAATGCCTTTTCCGATGTCATCGTTTCCAATGAGGGCAAAGGGGCCAAGTGGAATTTCTCCGCCGAATTCATCGGCCATTGCAGTCAATGCGCAAGGAATAGCACTATGAATTGCTGCCCATGCAGATGCGTAATTTGAATGTGTATGAACGATTCCGCCAACGTCTGGCATGTTCTTATAAACATAAGCATGCGCTGCGGTATCACTTGAAGGCGCAAGATCACCTTCAAGTACTTTGCCATCAAGGTCACAAATAACCATCATTGCTGGAGTTAGATCGTCATAACTCACGCCACTTGGCTTGATCATAAAAGAGTTTCCA
>WLDA01000074.1 GCA_009705025.1 Actinomycetota bacterium
TGCCCATGTACTTGTTGAAAGTTCATCCAATAAAGATCACCGCCCAACTGCAATTGTTGGCCAAGATTCACGCGCATCAGGAGAATTCCTAGAAGCAGCTGTTGTTGCTGGTCTAACAAGTGCTGGAATCAATGTGTATCGCGTCGGGGTCTTACCTACACCTGCAATTGCATTTTTAGTTGCAGAATCAAAAGCTGATCTTGGAGTAATGATTAGTGCTTCACATAATCCAATGCCAGATAACGGAATCAAGCTTTTCTCTCGCGGTGGCGGAAAATTAGATGATGTCATTGAGGCTCGCATTGAAGCGCGCATGGGCGAAGAATGGTTACGTCCAACAGGTCGCGGAGTTGGCCGAGTAATCAATGATGAGAGCGCGAAAGAGCGATACCTACAACACTTACTTGCATCCGTTACTACGCCACTTGCTGGAATCACAGTTGTTGTTGATTGCGCAAATGGCGCATCATCGTTTGCGGCACCTGAAGCGCTACGTCGCGCTGGTGCCAAAGTTATTGCAATCGCTGATACTCCAGATGGTTGGAATATCAATGATGGAGTTGGTTCGACACATCTTTCTCATCTAAGAAGCGCCGTTCTCGAACATGGCGCAGATCTTGGAATTGCACATGATGGTGACGCTGATCGTTGTTTGGCTATTGATGCCACAGGCGCCGAAGTAGATGGTGATCACATACTTAGCATCTTGGCAAAGAGTTTCAAATCTCGCGGGATGCTCAAAGGAAATACAGTCGTAGGCACAGTAATGAGCAATCTTGGATTTATGCATTCAATGAAGGATGCAGGAATCGATGTAGTTACAACAGCTGTTGGTGACCGCTATGTATTAGAGACAATGCTTGAAAAAGATTATGCAATCGGTGGAGAACAATCGGGCCATGTCATCATGCGTGATTACGCAAATACAGGTGATGGAATTCTTACAGCTCTGCAATTGATTCAAGAAGTTGTTCGATCTGGTAAAACACTTGCAGAATTAGCGGTGTCAATGGTGCGCTTTCCTCAAGTTCTCATCAATGTAAAAGATGTTGCAAAAGAGAAGTTAGATGGCTCAACCGTTATTGCTGCAGCGGTCAAGAAAGCACAGGATGAATTAGGTAGTAATGGTCGAGTTTTATTGCGAGCATCAGGGACTGAAGCCCTTGTTAGAGTCATGGTTGAAGCACAGAGTGATAACATCGCTACTAATATTGCGCAGCAACTTGCAGATGTAGTCAAAGCCGAACTGGGGTAATAATAAAATGTGCGGAATTGTGGGATACACAGGTCCGCAATCTGCCGTCGTTCCACTTATCGAAGGACTTCGTCGTCTTGAATATCGCGGCTATGACTCTGCAGGAATAGCACTGGGAACCCCCGGAACTCTCTTTATAGAAAAGCGCGCAGGTAAGTTAGTAAATCTAGAAGAATCACTTGATGAAACACTTCCCGTTGTGCACTCAGGTATTGGACATACCCGTTGGGCAACACATGGTGGACCAACTGATCGCAATGCGCATCCACACGTTGATAACGAAGGCAAGCTCGCGGTTATTCACAATGGAATTATCGAGAATTATTCAGCGCTCAAAGCAGAACTCGAATCTCGTGGACATACATTCAAATCTGAAACAGATACCGAATCTGTTTCTCACTTGCTTAGCGATCTACGTAAAGAACACAAAGGTGATCTCACGGCTGCAATGCGCGCGGCCGTAAAACTACTTCGTGGCTCATTTACACTCCTTGCAATTCATGCCGATGCACCAGATGTCATCGTAGGAGTTCGCCGTAATTCACCCTTAGTTGTTGGCCTTGGTCAAGGCGAGAATTTCATGGCCTCCGACGTTGCTGCATTTATTGAATATACAAAGCGAGCAGTAGAACTTGGCCAAGATGAAGTTGTAACAATTACCCCACAAGGAATTTCAATCACTGATCTTGATGGAAAGGCAGTTGTTCCAAAGGAATATGAAATTTCCTGGAGCGCCGAAGCAGCACAAAAAGGCGGCTTCACTCACTTTATGCTCAAAGAAATCTTTGAGCAGCCAAAAGCAGTTGCAGATACTTTGATTGGTCGCCTCAGCGATAACAATCAGATTGTTTTAGATGAAATTAGAATGAGCGCCGCAGAAATCAAAGATCTTAAGAAGATTTTAGTTATTGCGTGCGGTACTGCCTATCACGCAGGAATGATTGCAAAATATGCAATCGAAAAGTGGGCAAAGATTCCTGTAGAGGTAGAAATTGCTAGTGAATTTCGCTACCGCGACCCAATAATTGATAAGAGCACACTCGTTATAGCAATTTCGCAATCGGGTGAAACGATGGATACCTTGATGGCAATCCGCCACGCAAAATCTGCTGGCGCACGTGTATTAGCTATTTGTAATACAAATAGCTCAACCATCCCTCGCGAATCTGATGCAGTGCTCTATACACACGCCGGCCCAGAAATTGCTGTTGCATCAACAAAGGCATTCCTCACACAAGTTATCGCCGTTTATCTCATTGGTCTGCACTTAGCCCAAGTTCGTGGCGCTATGAAGGATTCACAAGTTGCACAGCTCTACTACGAGATGCTCGAACTTCCAGGAAAGATTGAACAAATACTTGAAACTGTTGAGCCACTTCGCACCCTTACCCGTAGTTTTGCGCAATCTGAATCCGTTCTCTTCTTAGGAAGAAATATTGGTTATCCAGTTGCACTAGAAGGTGCTCTCAAATTAAAAGAGTTGGCATACATGCATGCTGAAGGTTTTGCTGGTGGCGAACTCAAGCATGGCCCGATTGCACTTATTGATAAAGGAACACCAGTAATTGCGATCTTGCCTGCAAGTCATGAACACGCACTTGATGAAAAGATGCTCAGCAATATTCAAGAAGTAAAGGCGCGAGGTGCTCGCGTCATTGTTATTGCTCAAGAAAGCGATGAAGTAGTTGGCGCAGAGCACATCATTCGTATTCCTCATGCATCAGCAATTTTTCAACCAATCTTGGCGACAGTGCCGTTGCAAGTCTTTGCATACGAAATGGCTATTTGCAGAGGCAATGATGTTGATCAACCACGTAACTTGGCAAAATCTGTAACGGTTGAATAAGTGCAACAACTAGTCGATCACCGCAAAGCACAATTTAGTCGAGCGCTTCGATGGTCTGTTCTGTTTTTTATTGGCTTTTTATTCATAACTGCTCAGGTATTACGCACCGGGCCACTCATTGCATGGGATGAAAAGATCAACAAAACTCCACGCCCTCGATTCGATGGCTTTTCTGGCTTTCTACTAAGACGTATAGATGATTTAGGTTTGCGTTGGTTGACAGCGACAATTTTACTTTTGGCAGCGGTTTATATTGCCTACAAATTCAAAACATGGCGACCACTAAATTTAGCTTTACTTTCATTACTTGCCCTCAATCTAATTGTTGGAACTTTCAAAATCTTGCTAGGGCGAACTAAACCGCGTCTTGGTGTTGATCTAATTCATGCTGGGGGAATGTCTTATCCCAGTGGTCATGCATCTAATGCAGTCTTGTCATGGGGAATATTGGCGTATCTCATTTATCGCTATGCAAAAGTAGATAGATATCAAGGTCGCTTAGCATCAGCAGGTGTAGTCCTTTTATCTCTGACCATTTGCATCGTTTCCTTGATACGTCACACGCACTGGTTCACCGACCTACTTGCGGGCCTATTCATAGGTACATCTATTCTTATCGCTGTGATCGCCGTTGACCGTTATGTGCCGTCGAAGAGTCAACTCTCATGATTGATGGAATCGGAATAGACGTTGTAGATATTGAGCGGTTTAAGTCTTCCCTTGATCGCACGCCAGGTTTGGTTGAAAAACTCTTTACGGAAAATGAACGCACTAAACCAATTTCTTCCCTTGCCGCTCGCTTTGCAGCAAAAGAAGCTCTCGCTAAAGCGCTCAGTGTTGGCAAAGGTTTGCCATGGCACGATGCAGAGATTCTTAATTTAGAGAGTGGAAAACCAGTATTTCTCTTCCGCGGTGAAATTGCTGAGATTATTGATGGTGCTGAAGTTCATCTCTCTTTATCGCACGATGCGGGAATCGCATCTGCCATGGTGATTGTAGAGAGATCATGATGCACAAACGCGCGCAAGCACATATTAATTTGCAAGCTATCACTCGAAATGTTGAACTTCTAAAGAAGAAATCAGGTACAGATTTATTAGCGGTCGTAAAGGCCGATGCCTATGGCCATGGATTAGTAGAAGTTTCAAAGACGGCACTCCTTGCCGGAGCAGACTGGTTAGGCGTTGCACTTCTTGAAGAGGCCATAACGCTTCGCAAATCAGGCATTACTGCTCCGATTCTTGCCTGGCTAGTTCCACCAGGTTCTGATTTTCAATCAGCAGTTACAAACAATGTTGATATTGCTGTCTCATCAATTACTGCTTTCAAAGAGGTTGCACAAGTAAAAGGTAAAGCACGTATTCATATCGAAGTTGATACCGGAATGACTCGTGGTGGTTTCTTGGATGAGTGGCAAGAATTTCTACAATCAGATTTTTCTGCAGTGGAAGTAATTGGATTCTTCTCACACTTCGCTCGTGCCGATGAACCAAGTGATCAACAAAATCGTGATCAATTCAATCGTTTCAAAAAGATGTTGTCCGAACTTGAAGCAGTTGGAGTTCGCCCGCCAATCAAACATCTCTCTAATTCGGCAGCAACTTTGGCTGATCACGGATCAGCACTATCGATGGTCCGCACTGGAATTGCGATCTATGGCCTCACTCCAGATACGCAGATGGGTAGTAGTAAATCTTTAGGACTTATTCCTGCAATGACACTGCGTGCAAAACTTCACCTAGTAAAGAACGTTCCCGCAGGATCACCAGTTGGTTATGGTGCAACGGAAAAGACAACAAGAGATACACGTTTGGGTGTTGTCGCTATGGGATATGCAGATGGAATTCCACGTGTAGCACGAAGTGCGGGAGTGACTTTCAATGGAAAGCGTGCACCGATAATCGGTCGTATTTCTATGGATCAATTTGTCGTCGATCTCGGTCCAGATTCTTCTGCAGTCTCGGGGGATTGGGTCACAATCTTTGGTGATGAGGGATTTAGTGCAGATGATTGGGCAAGTGCATCGGGAAGCGTGAACTACGAAATAGTTACCCGAATCGGCCCGCGCGTGCCTAGAATCTACGACCATGGATAAGAGCGAAAAAATATTATCAATCAAGAA
>WLDA01000075.1 GCA_009705025.1 Actinomycetota bacterium
AAGGTCATTGGTCGCAATGGTCGTACCGCAAAAGCTCTTCGCACTGTTGTCAGTGCGCTCGCAGGTCGCACGATCCGCGTCGATCTCATTGAGACCGACGAAGGTCGCTAACTACAACGATGCGCTTACTCGTGGGGCGAATTGGTCGCGCTCACGGAATTCTTGGTGAAGCAACGATTGAAGTTCGAACAGATGACCCAGAAACTCGTTTTGCTATTGGTGCGCGCGTACAGACTGACAAGCATGGAGAACTAAGAATTATCTCGGGCAGAGTTCACAATGGAATTCTGCTCCTTGGTTTTGAGGGCATTACCGATCGCAATGGCATCGAAAAATACAAAGATACTTTGCTCTATTCCGATGTAGATATTGATGCAGAAAGTGATGATGAAGACGATTACCACGTTCTTCAACTCATTGGATGTATCGCTTTTTTGGAAAGCGGCGAGAAATTCGGCGAAGTCACCGATGTAGTCAATCTTCCAGGCCAAGATCTATTGGCAATCACTACTGCTCATGGCGAAACACTTATTCCATTTGTTCATCAATTAGTTCCAGTCGTTGATGTAAAAGCAAAGCGAATGACGGTAATTCCACCAGATCTCACAGGTGAAGTCATATGAGAATTGATGCAGTAACAATATTTCCTGATTACTTTGCACCGTTGCAGCTTTCATTGCTAGGTAAAGCGCAAGGTCAAGGAATATTAGAAATAAACATTCACGATTTGCGCTCATTTACAACTGATAACCATCACACAGTCGATGACACTCCCTATGGTGGTGGCGCTGGAATGGTGATGTTGCCAGAGGTGTGGGGCCTTGCAATTGATTCAGTTATACAAGATGGAGCGACACTCATTGTTCTCACCCCTGCAGGTAAACGTTTCACACAAGAAATGGCGCATGAACTAACCAGTGCAAAGCAATTGATTTTTGCATGTGGTCGCTATGAAGGCATCGATGATCGTGTGCGTCAGCATTATTCATCAGAGCAATACAGCGCCCGCGGAATCAAAGTGTTAGAGGTATCAATTGGGGATTATGTATTAGGTGGCGGAGAAGTTGCCTCCATGGTGATGATTGAAGCAATTACTCGACTATTACCTGGCGTTCTTGGTAATCCTGAATCATTAGTTGAAGAGTCACATATAAGTGAGGGATATCTTGAATACCCAAACTTTACTAAGCCGCAATTATGGAGAGATCTCTCAGTTCCCGAGATATTGCTCAGTGGAAATCATGCGCAGATTGCAAAGTGGCGAGCAACACAAGCAGAATTGCGTGCGAAAAAGAATTTATAACTCGCGGGTAACAGTACTTCTGCCGTAGCGTTGTGTAATGGCCTCAATTGACCCAGAGCTTCAAACTCGTCTGATTAGAGATCTTGAACCTGCCGTCGCAGTTGAATTAGCCCGCCATCTTGAAATTCAAAAAGACTGGTACCCACACGACTATGTCCCATGGTCTGAAGGACGAAACTTTGCTGGTCCTCTCAATGGAGATGCATGGGAAGCAAAAGATTCACGACTATCTAGTGTTGCCCAAGATTCTTTAGTTCTAAATTTACTAACTGAAGACAATTTACCGAGTTATCACACTGAGATTGCAATCTCGATGGGGCGTGATGGCGCATGGGGAAATTGGATTGAACGTTGGACTGCTGAAGAAAATCGTCACGGCATTGTTATGCGCGATTACCTCATGGCAACGCGCGGTGTAGATCCTTATGAATTAGAAGATTTACGTATGGCTCATATGTCGCAGGGATATCAAACTCCTTATGACAATGACATGTTGCACACAGTTGCCTACGTTTCTTTTCAGGAACTAGCAACACGTATTTCGCACCGCAACACAGGCAAAATTTCAGATGACCCAATCTGTGAAAACATGTTGCAACGCATTGCTTTAGATGAAAACCTACACATGATTTTTTACCGCAACCTTCTGGGTAAAGCAATTGATCTTGCTCCAAATGAGGCAATGCGCGCAATCACAGATGTTGTAACAAATTTTGATATGCCAGGTGCTGGTATGCCTGGTTTTGGACGTAAAGCCGTACAGATTGCTCTCGCTGGAATTTATGACATGCAACAGCATCTAGATGATGTTGTCGCACCAGTTCTACGTGCATGGAATATTTTTGATCGCGAAGATTTCTCTGGAGATGGTCAAGCTGCTCGCGATGAACTTGCAACTTGGCTTGCTGGTGCAACGGAAGAGTCAAATAGATTCAATGAAAAGCGTGAACTTCACTTTGAAAGACTAATTGCGCGAGGACAAGCGCCAATTAGAATTGCTAAATAAAAATTCGAAAGATATTATTGCCGTTATGACAAAACGCGCGCTCTTTATCTTGCAAGATTATGTGAGCGATGGCGGGCCAGTCGCAGTTCAATTTAGAAATCGTGGATATGAAATCCAACAATGCGTAGTTGTAGATAAAGATAATTACAAAACTCCTAACGTCACTGTGAATTGGCCAAACTTCCTAGAATTTGATGCAATCGTTGCACTTGGTGCACCTTGGGGCGCTTTCGAAGATGAACGTATTGGTAACTGGTTATTGCCCGAAATGCATAAATTGCAAGAGGCACACAATGCCGGTATTCCTATTCTCGGAATATGTTTTGGTGGTCAATTGATGGCACGTGCACTTGGTGGCACTGTTGCACGTGGTCCATACCCAGAACTTGGTTGGCATGAAATCCAGAGCGATGATGAAAGTTTTATTCCAAAAGGTCCATGGTTTCAATATCACTGGGATCGTTTCACCCTTCCACCTGGGGCCAAAGAGATTGCTCGTACAGAACTATGTCCGCAGGCATTTACATTCGGGCGAACACTTGGAACGCAGTTTCATCCGGATGTTGATTCAGAAGTATTAGATCTATGGCTTGCAATGGAAGGCGGCCCAGATGATCTTGAAGCAGAGGGTGTTGTAATTGCTGATCTTCGCGCGCAAACAAAATTGGCTGATGCTAAAGCAAATCCCCGCAGCCATGCATTGGTCAATTATTTCCTTGACAATATTGCAACAGCCCCCGTTCAACGCATCTAAGTAACGTTTACACGGGTTATTACTCACTAACTCTCACGTTACGATGGTGTCATGACGCGCACCTACACGGTCGAAACTTATGGCTGTCAGATGAATGTGCACGACTCTGAACGAATCGCGGGACTCCTTGATGAGGCTGGATTTATTCCTGTAGCCGATGGCGGACAAGCAGATATTGTAGTTTTCAATACCTGCGCAGTTCGAGAGAACGCGGATAACAAACTTTATGGAAACTTGAGTTTCCTAGCTCCTATCAAGAAACTCAATCCGAAGATGCAAATCGCTGTTGGTGGCTGTCTTGCACAGAAAGATCAAGCAACGATTCTCAAGAAAGCTCCTTATGTCGATGTTGTCTTTGGAACGCACAACGTTGGCTCACTTCCCGTGCTTCTTGAGCGTGCAAGAGTTGAAGAAGAGTCCCAGATTGAAATTCTTGAATCACTTGAACATTTCCCTTCAACACTTCCAGCACGTCGCCTCTCCGCATTTTCTTCATGGGTTTCTGTCTCAGTTGGCTGCAATAACACATGCACATTTTGCATAGTTCCAACGCTGCGCGGAATTGAAAAAGATCGTCCCGCAGTAGATATTCTCAAAGAAGTTCGCACATTAGTTGAGCAGGGAGTTATTGAAATTACGCTGCTTGGTCAAAACGTCAATGCTTACGGCGTGGATTTTGGTGACAGGGGAGCGTTTGCAAACTTGATTCGCGAATGCGGAAAGATTGATGGGCTCGAAAGAGTTCGATTTATGTCACCGCACCCACGAGATTTCACTGATGATGTCATCGAAGCTATGGCCCAAACTCCTAATGCGATGCCACATTTGCACATGCCGCTGCAGTCAGGCTCTGATCGAATCCTGCAGACAATGCGCCGCTCATATAGAACTGATCGATACTTGGGAATTCTTGAACGCGTGCGCGCAGCAATGCCACACGCATCGATTACAACCGACATCATTGTTGGTTTCCCAGGTGAGAGCGAAGATGATTTCCAAGCAACATTAGATATTTGCACACAAGCCAGATTCGCTGCTGCGTACACATATCAATATTCAAAACGTCCCGGAACGCCCGCCGCAACAATGCCAGATCAAGTCTCTCCTGAAGTTGTGGGTGAGCGATACACACGATTGCACGAGCATCAACAAGGACTTTCGCTATCTGTAAACAAAGAGGCAATCGGAAAATCCATGAAGGTACTAGTTGCAGATTACGAAGGCCGCCGAGATAGTGCGCAATCTCGCCTAACGGGGCGAAGCGAAGATTTTAGATTGGTGCACTTTGGAAATGAGAGCGATGCACGCCCCGGAGATATTGTCGATGTTGTAATCAAGGAAGCATCTGCCCATTATTTGATTGGTGATGCTGGCGCTGTTCGCAGTACTCGCGGGGGAGATGCGCATGAAGCGCGTAATCGAGAGAACGTGAAACAAGCACTATTACTTGGAATGCCTACTGTTCGCTAATGGAACTTATTGTTATTGCTGGAGCTACCGCTACAGGCAAGAGCGAACTCGCAATTGCAGTTGCAAAGGAAATCAACGCTGAAATTATCAATGCAGACTCAATGCAGATTTATAAAGGTATGAATATTGGAACAGCAAAGCTCTCACTAGAAGATCGCGGTGGAATTCCTCACCACCTACTTGATATTTTGGAAGTATCGCAAGATTCAACAGTTGCCTGGTACCAAAACCTTGCACGAGAGAAAATCACCGAACTAGATTCTCAAGGTAAAAATGTAGTTGTCGTCGGAGGAACGGGCTTATATATAAAATCAATATTGGATGAACTAAATTTCCCAGATACTGATCCTCAAGTTCGAAAATCCTTAGAGCTAGAAGCAGAGAAAATTGGTGCCGACGCACTCTTTGAAAGATTAGAAAAACTGGACCCTGCCGCAGCGATTGCAATCGATAGAGCAAATCTTCGTCGCGTTATCCGAGCACTAGAAGTAATTGAAATTACTGGTAAGCCCTTCACTGCCAACCTACCAAGGGAGGAGAGCTCGCGCTATCCCAAAGCAATGCAATTTGGATTAGTGATGGAGCGCGATCACCTTATTGAACGCATCGATGCACGTGTCGAAAAGATGTGGCAGTTGGGATTTGTTGATGAAGTAAAGAAATGTATAGAAAATGGAATGCTCAATGG
>WLDA01000076.1 GCA_009705025.1 Actinomycetota bacterium
CAGCGCAGAGAACCCTTGATGAAGTTTTGGGGCAAGAGAATGCGTTCACAAAAGATTATGCAGTGATTATTGATGAGAAAGATTTCTCAATTGCCACACAAACGAGTCAAAAGAAGCGTGGATTAGTTGCCGGTTGGATTAATGGCACACGATTGATTGACAATATGACAATGAACGCGGGGAATCAATCATGAAGTTATTGGCCCCTGCTCCGGGTTGGACATCACACGCAGATGTCATTGTTGTTGGTTCGGGAGTTGCTGGACTTACAACCGCTTTGCAAGTCAGAACATTTGGTTTATCTGTTCTATTAGTAACAAAAGCAAAAGTCGATGAGGGCTCTACTAAGTGGGCACAAGGCGGAATTGCTGCAGCACTTGGACCAGGTGATTCACCTGATCAGCATGAGAAAGACACACTTGTTGCAGGTGCTGGGCTTTGTGATCTTGAAGCAGTAAAAGTTCTAGTTACTGAAGGCCCAGAAGCGGTACGTAAACTTATTGCTCGCGGGGCAATATTTGATACTGAGGCAAGTGGTGAGATTGCACTAACTCGAGAAGGCGGTCATTTACGTAATCGAATCTTGCACGCCGGTGGAGATGCAACTGGTGCAGAAGTTTCACGTGCACTCTTAGCAGCAGTAAATGATGATCCAGAGATTGAAGTTGTAGAAGATGCATTAGTACTCGATGCTCTCAAAGATAAAAATGGTGCTGTATGCGGTGTAACACTTCACGTTATTGGCGCCGGAACTCGAGATGGAGTGGGACAAGCAATGGCGCGCGCCGTTGTACTTGCAACGGGTGGGCTCGGACAAGTATTTGCACAAACTACTAATCCGTCAGTATCAACGGGGGATGGTGTTGCTTTAGCACTTCGTGCGGGTGCAAAAGTTGCCGATGTTGAATTTATTCAATTTCACCCAACCGTACTTTGGTTAGGTGAAGATTCTCAAGGTCAACAACCACTCATTAGTGAAGCGGTTCGCGGCGAAGGGGCATACCTTGTCGATGACAATGGTGTGAGATTTATGAAAGAGCAACATCCTTTAGCTGAACTTGCGCCACGAGATGTAGTTGCTATTGCAATTATGCGTTCTATGGTTGCAAATAAGACACAACATGTCTGGCTCGATGTTCGCCACCTTCCAGGCTTTACTGAGAGATTCCCAACGATTTACGCTTCATGTATTGCTCATGGAATTGATCCACTTACACAATTGATTCCAGTGGCACCTGCTTCGCATTACGCATCTGGTGGCGTACGAGTAGATCTCAACGGTCGCACTAGCGTTGCTGGCCTATATGCATGCGGTGAAACAGCATGTTCTGGAGTGCATGGAGCAAATCGTTTAGCTTCTAATTCACTTCTTGAAGGGCTTGTATTTAGCGCACGTATTGCTGCTGACATTGCAGCGACTATTTCCCCGCAAGGGATAGCAATTACAGATAATTCTGAGTCAATACTTATTGACCCAGGTGCTCGCAAAGAACTTCAATGGAGCATGAGTAAAGGCGCCGGGGTACTGCGCTCTTCAGATTCTCTTGTTGCAACGAGTGATGACCTAGCACGTATTCAATCGCGCAAAAGTTTTCAACCATGCGTTGAAGCGTGGGAGACAACAAATCTTTATCAATTAGCTCAAGCAATTGTAAAAGCATCACTCATTCGCCAAGAGACTCGTGGTTCACATTGGCGTGAAGATTTTCCTGAAACAAGTAATACATGGCTCAAGCGAATTGTGCAAAGACTCAGCCCTTCCGGTGTATGGGCAACTGATTATCAGGAAGTTGGTCGCCCATGATTGATCTCGAACTTATAAAGCGTGCAATCGCTGAAGATTTAGCTGGTGGCGAAGATATAACTTCTATTGCAACAGTTGCAGGTAGCTCACAAATTGTTGCCGATTTTGTTGCTCGCAAGAGCGGCGTTATTGCGGGTATTGAAATGGCTCAGGGAGTTTTAGAAGAAGTTGGGCTCAGAGATATTGCACTTTTCGTTCACGATGGAGAAAGTGTGAGTGCAGGAAAAGTTCTATTGACAGTTCGTGGAGATACTCGTGCGATTTTACTTGCAGAGCGCACTGCGCTTAATTTCTTAGGACATCTCAGCGGTATTGCAACTCTTACTCGTGCATGGGTCGATGCAATAGATGGAACATCATGCAAAGTTCGAGATACGAGAAAAACCACACCTGGAATGCGATTACTGGAGAAAGCTGCAGTTGTAGCTGGTGGTGGAACGAATCATCGATTGAGTTTGAGCGATGCTGCGCTGATAAAAGATAATCACATCGCAGCGGCAGGAAGTATTACTGCTGCTTTCATGAAGGTGCGCGAAAAGTATCCAACTTCGGAGATCGAAATTGAAGTAGATACTTTGGCTCAACTGCAAGAAATATTGCCACTAAAACCTGACCTTATTCTGCTCGACAATATGAGCATTGAAGAATGCAAGCAGGCGGTATCTATTACTAAAGGAGCGGCAATGCTAGAGGCATCTGGCGGGCTAAGTATTGAGAATGCAAGAGCATATGCAGCGACTGGCGTGGATTACTTGGCTGTTGGTGCACTTACACATTCAGCACCAAATTTTGATGTCGGTTTAGATTTTAGAGAGGTATAAGAAGATGTTACTTACAATCGACGTTGGAAACACCAACACTGTTTTGGGAATTTTTGATGAGTCGGATCTCCTTCGCTCTTGGCGAGTAAAGACTGATCCACGTTCAACAGCAGATGAGTTGTGGTTGCAATACAAAGCCCTCGTTGAAGGTTATGAAATTACAGGCCTTGCTATTTGTTCAACAGTTCCAGCAACTCTTCGCGAACTTCGCCACATGATAGATGACTATTTTGCAGATATCCGCGTAACAATTGTTGAACCTGGAATCAAAACTGGCGTGCCTCTATTGGTCGATAATCCAAAAGAAATTGGCGCAGATCGCATCGTCAATACTCTTGCAGCTCACACTTTGTATGGTGGTCCAGCCATTGTTGTTGATTTCGGAACATCAACGAATCTTGATGTTGTATCACCCAAAGGCGAGTTTCTCGGTGGAGCACTTGCACCTGGAATTGAAATATCAGTCGACGCTCTTGCAGCTCGCGCCGCACAACTTCGAAAAGTGGAATTAGTAAAGCCAAAGAATGTAATTGGCAAGAACACAGTTGAAGCTCTTCAATCAGGAACTATTTTTGGTTTTGCCGGCCAAGTTGATGGACTCGTAGATCGCATCACTGCTGAACTCCTTGAAACGTATTCAGAAAAGCCACACGTAATTGCAACAGGTGGCCTAGCGCCGTTGATTTTCGGTGTTGCAGAAACGATTGACCATTACGAGCCAGATTTGACGCTGATTGGACTGCGCCTGATTCACGAACGAAATGCTTGAGTCGCTAGACTCACCACATTATGAGCGCAGATAACACCCCAATTGAGGATGACCTTCCTGAGCAATTGAGGATTCGCCGCGAAAAGCGTGCGGGTCTCATTGAGCGCGGAATCGAGCCATACCCAGTCTCTGTCGCTCGTACAAAGAGTTTGAAAGAGATTCGCGAGAAATACACATCGCTAGATATAGATGTTGCAACTGGAGATATTGAAAGTCTTACAGGTCGAATTATTTTCAAACGCGACACTGGAAAATTATGTTTCGCAACTCTTCGCGAAGGTGATGGAACAGAACTTCAAGCAATGTTCTCACTTGATAAAATTGGAGAAGAACAACTTGATTCTTGGAAATCAGATATTGATTTAGGTGACATTGTCAGTGTTACAGGAGAGATCATCTCTTCAAAGCGCGGCGAACTCTCAGTCTTGGCTAACTCGTGGTCCCTTGCTGCAAAATCTTTGCGTCCATTGCCTAATGAGCACAAGCCAATGTCTGAAGAGACCCGTGTTCGCATGCGCTATGTAGATCTAATTGTTCGCCCAGAAGCACGTACATATGCGCGACTTCGCCCAACCGTATTGCGATCACTCCGCGAAACTTTCCATAACCAAGATTTCATTGAAGTCGAAACTCCAATGCTTCAAGTTATGCATGGTGGCGCAGCAGCTCGACCTTTCAAGTCTTTTAGTAATGCATATGACATGGATCTATATTTACGTATTGCTCCTGAGTTATTTTTGAAGCGCTGTGTTGTTGGTGGAATCGAGCGCGTATTTGAAATAAATAGAAACTTTAGAAATGAAGGCGCAGACTCATCACACTCACCAGAGTTTGCAATGATCGAGAGCTATCAGGCATATGGTGATTGGCGCACAATTGCAGATCTAACGCGTACGCTAATTCAAAATGCTGCAATGGCTATCTCTGGTTCACATGTTGTAACTCATCATGATGGTCGTCAAGCGAATTTAGGCGGTCAGTGGAAAGAAATTTCACTCTACGAAGCTATATCTCAAGGTGTTGGCGAAGGCGTCACGGCCCTTACTCCCATTGAAGAATTGAAGAAGCACGCCACAAAACTAGGTATAAAGATTGATCCAAAGTGGGTAACGGGAAAACTTGCTGAAGAGATATTTGAGCATGTTGCAAAAGATCAATTGATTGAACCAACATTTGTTATGGGTTTCCCAGTAGATACTTCACCACTTGTTCGTGCACACCGCGAACTTCCTGGTGTTGCAGAAAAATGGGATCTCTACGTCGATGGCTTCGAACTGGCAACTGGTTACTCTGAACTTGTCGACCCTGTTATCCAACGCGATCGTTTAGTTGAGCAAGCACAACTTGGAGCAAAGGGAGATCTTGAAGCAATGCAAGTCGATGAAGACTTCTTGCGTGCAATGGAATTTGCAATGCCACCAACAGGTGGAATGGGAATGGGCCTCGATCGTTTATTGATGGCACTTACTGGACTTGGAATTCGCGAAACAATTCTCTTCCCACTTGTAAAGCCGGAAGAATAATAGATGTCGCTAGAGATTCGTCCAGCAAGAACTTCTGATGTTAAAGGAATTCGCGCACTTATTGATTCCTACGCACCTGAAGGTGGATTGCTTTCAAAAGAAACTGTAACTCTTTATGAAAGTACTCAAGAATTTACCGTTGCAGTAAAAGATGGTGTCG
>WLDA01000077.1 GCA_009705025.1 Actinomycetota bacterium
ATCACAGTGGCCCTCGGTGTGTACCCAGCACCGCTTATTGATTTCATCAATAAGTTCGCAACCTTTATTCGCTAATGCCAACTATTGGGATTCCAAATGTCTCACCTCTTCTTGAGGCAGAGCTTGAAATCTCAATGGAGCGCGTTGAATCATTACTCCGTAGTCATATCGAAGGCGATTACCCACTTGTTGTAGAAACTTCTCGCCACTTGGTAGAAGCGGGTGGTAAGCGCTTACGTCCATTACTCACACTAATTACAGCTCAATTCGGAGATCCAAGTAATCGCGGAATTATCGAAGCAGCAGTTGTCTGCGAACTAACACATTTAGCAACTCTTTATCACGATGATGTTATGGATGAAGCACCACTTCGTCGCGGTGTAGAAAGTGCCAATAACCGTTGGGGAAACACAATTGCAATCTTGACAGGTGATTATTTATTTGCCAAAGCATCAGACCTACTTGCTGACCTTGGCCCCGAAGCAGTTCGTTTACAAGCGCGCACTTTCGAAAGATTAGTTATTGGCCAAATTACGGAAACACAAGGTCCACAAAATGGCGAAGACCCAATTGAGCACTACTTACAAGTTGTTGCCGATAAGACTGGTTCACTCATTGCAACAAGTGCCAGGTTCGGTGCAATGCTCTCTGGTGCAAGCCGAGAAGTTACAGAAACTGTTACTAAATTTGGTGAGAAAATTGGTGTCGCATTCCAACTAGCCGATGACGTCATAGATATTGCAAGTGAATCCAATCAGTCAGGTAAAACTCCTGGTACCGATCTTCGTGAAGGTGTCCCCACCCTTGTCACTCTTAATGTCATGAGATCTACCGATAAGGCAGATAAAGAATTACAGAATCTATTGAAGAAGCCAATCAAAGATACAAAGACCGTAAATCAAGTTCTCAAAGCACTACGTAATCACAAGGCTTTAGATCAATCCAGATTGCAATTGCATCAAGTAGCTAAAGAAGCCCGAGAAGCACTTGGTCCGCTACCAGTTTCTGACGCATCAGCAGCACTATTTTCTTTATGCGACGCTGTCGTCAATCGTTCTGTTTGATTTTACTAAATCAACTCCGAGTGTAATTAGCGCAATCCAAATAATAAAAAATCCAGCCCAGCGCGCAGTTGGCATTGGTTCGTGATTGAGCCAAACGCCGAGTGAGAATTGAATTGTCGGAGTGATGTATTGCAATAATCCGATAATTGAATATGGCAGACGCGTTGTGGAACCATTGAATAGCAATAGTGGAATCGCCGTTACGACACCTGCGCTTATAAGTAAGAAACTTTCACCTACGTGTTGACCTAATTGCCCAGTTCCTTGAATGGCGAGCCAGATCAAATAACCACCGTAAAAGGGTAAAGAGAGCGATGTTTCAACAGTTAATCCTTCGAGTGCTCCTAAGTTCAATTGTTTCTTTACTAAACCATAGGAACCCCACGAAATGGCAAGAGAAAGTGCAACCCACGGCAAGCGACCGTAGTCATATGTGAGTACTGCAACGCCTACTGCTGCAATTGAAACAGAAGCCCATTGAAGTTTGCGCATCTTCTCTTTGAGCAAGATGACTCCGAAAGCAATAATGATGAGTGGATTGATGTAATACCCAAGCGCCGCTTCAACAACGTGATCATGATTGACTGCCCAGATATATGTAATCCAGTTGACTGAGATAAGAATAGTTGAAAGCACTAAACGGGCGATAACAGTTGGTTTTTTGAAAAGAGCAAATGTTGATCGCAGTTGTTTTCCAAGAGCAAGTGCAACTAAACAAAAAGCAAGAGTCCATACAGCGCGATGAGAAACTATTTCAAGTGCAGTAGCTGGCTCTAAGAGTGGCCAATACAAAGGGAATAAGCCCCACAAGACATATGAACTAACTCCGAAGAGTAGGCCTAGCTTATAGCGACTCAATTATCTGTAATTCGTAAATTGAACTGCAAACTCCCAAGGAGCATCTTTGACCATCTGAATCGCTTCTTGAAGATCATCGCGGCTCTTAGATGTAACACGAAGTTCATCACCTTGAATCTGAGTCTTCAATGACTTTGGACCTTCATCGCGTAAAAACTTTGCAATCTTCTTTGCATTCTCTGTTGAAATTCCCTCTTTAAGAGGGCATGCAATTTTGTAAATCTTTCCGCTCAGTTGTGGGGGAGCAGCATCTAAATGCTTGAGTGATACTCCGCGCTTAATCATTTTATCTTTTACAACATCAAGTGCTGCTTTTGCGCGCTCTTCCGTATCTGCCTCGATAGAAATTTTGTCACCTTCAATTTCAATTTTTGAACCTGTGTTCTTGAAATCAAAACGTGTATCAATCTCACGGATTGCCTGATTGATGGCGTTGTCGAGTTCCATACGATCAATCTTGGAAGTTATATCGAAACTGCTATCTGCTGCCACTGTGAATACCCCTCATGTATGTAATTCTTTTACGTATTCTAATGAGCGCAATTGTAGGGTAAATTCACCACATGATTCGGGCCACTCGTAGATTTCCGAGCCTGCCATATTTTTGGTCCTTGATTGATTGGACGCTACCTTCACTATTTTCTTACAAGAGGTCATTGCGAAGAGTTCAAAATATTGACGATATGGCTCGGGTTGCAAAAAAACGCACCCCTAAGGTCGTATTTGATTATGTAGCAGGTAGTGCAGTCGACGAGGTCGCATATTCGAGATCCAGAGCGGCATTTGCACGTATTGAATTGAATTCAAATGTTTTACGTGATGTCTCTGCGATAAATACAACTGCATCAATTCTTGGGAAGAGCACTGATCTTCCAATCGCATTTGCTCCAACTGGGTACACACGTCTTATGCACCATATAGGTGAGGCAGCGGTTGCAAATGTTGCCGCCGAAAAGAATTTGATTTATGCCCTTTCAACAATGGGAACAACCTCACCTGCTGAACTTGCACAATTGGTTCCACAATCTCGTAGGTGGTTTCAGTTATACATAATGAAGAACCGTGCTGACACTTTGGCAGTTGTGAAGCAGGCTAAGGAGAATGGCTTTGAAGCGCTAGTCCTTACAGTAGATACACCTGTTCCTGGTCTGCGATATAGAGATAACCGCAACGGGCTAACAGTTCCACCAAAAATAAGACTCGATACGATCTTTGCAATTGCACGTAAGCCTCGTTGGTGGCTCAACCTATTTACAACGGGCAAACTCGAATTTGCAGCATTTCGTGGATGGGATAAATCTTTATCCGAACTTGCTGATCTTATTTTTGACTCATCAACGACCTTTGAAGATATTACGTGGCTGCGCTCCGTTTGGGATGGACCAATTGTCATAAAAGGAATACAAAATGTTGAAGATGCAAAGACAGTTGCACAACTTGGTGTTCAGGCAATTATTTTGTCCAATCACGGTGGACGTCAATTTGATCGTGGTCCGGTCCCATTAGAGATACTGGAAGAAGTTGTTGCAGCAGTTGGTACAAAAGTCGAGGTTTATATAGATGGCGCAGTTATGTCAGGACTCGATGCGCTCGGAGCAATAGCTCTGGGTGCAAAAGCAGTATTTATTGGCCGTGCCTATTTATATGGAATTATGGCTAACGGTGAAGCAGGAGTTGATCAAGTCGTTGAAATGATGCGAAAAGAATTTGTAAATGGCATGGCGCTTATGGGTTGCAGGAATATTGAAGAGGTTCGCACAAATGGTGCTCGGATTAGGGATTAGAAAATGAATAAAATTGCAATTGTCACAGGTGGTGCCAAAGGAATTGGATATGGAAGTGCACATCGTCTACTCAAGGATGGCGCAACGGTAATCATTTTAGATATTGACGCAGATGGTCTTGCAAAAGCAGTAAAGGATTTTGCTAGTTTTGAAGGTCGTATTTTTTCTGAGACTGTCGATATTTCATCAGACTCACAAGTCAAAAAAGCTATTGAAAATGTGGGAAATAAATATGGCCATATAGATTTCCTGGTCAACTGTGCCGGGATTCAGACTTATGGAAATGCTGTTGAAACCAGTGAAGAGACCTGGGATAAAACCTTTGATGTAAATGTGAAGTCAATGTATTTGACCGCTAAGTATGCGATTCCATTTATGCAAAAAGCAAAAGGTGGCTCAATTGTAAATATCTCTTCTGTGCAATCACTTGCAAATCAAAAGGGAGTGCTTGCCTACGCCGCCTCCAAAGGTGCAATAAATGCACTCACTCGAGCGCTTGCAGTAGATCACGCATCAGATCACATTCGATGTAATGCAATTTTACCTGCCTCAGTTGATACACCAATGTTGCGTGAATCTGCACGTGCATTTAGTGGTCATAAAACAGAAGATGAAATTATTTCCGAATGGGGAAAATCGCACCCAATAGGACGTATGGCAAGCATTGACGATATTGGTGAACTTGTTGGATTTTTATGTTCAGATAAATCCTCATTTATTACTGGAAGTTCTTATGTAATTGATGGCGGACTTATGTCACAAATCCCAGTGATATTGCCTGAATAACTCGGATTTCGAGAGTCTCGATAAATAAGGTAATCTACGCAAGCCGTTACAAACCCTTGGCGGGTTGCCCGAGCGGCCAATGGGAGGGGACTGTAAATCCCCCGGCTCTGCCTTCGAAGGTTCAAATCCTTCACCCGCCACCAGTTTCTTTACTTCAAACCTATCCAAGTTAAAGTGATGACTATAAGATTTAAAAGTGAGCGAACCTAAATCGGATAGTGACGCTAGTAAATGCCCTCTCCATGAGATTCGTAAAGTACCAATTGATGGAACACCTCTAAGTCCTTCTGCCATATTTGATCATTGGCGTAAGGAAGGTGCTGCAACGCCGTTGGAATATGAGGATGGCCATCAAGGTCTTGTTGTTACACGATATGAATTAGCGAAGCTGATCCTGGAAGATAAGCGTTTCAGTCAAAAACCAATCAGAATGCCTTTACATCATATTGATCGTGAAGAGGCTGCACCTGGTATCAACATCGTCGATGGTGAGCTTGCAACGGCGAGTGATCTAGACCCAGGGAA
>WLDA01000078.1 GCA_009705025.1 Actinomycetota bacterium
TGGATTCAATGATTACTAACTCACGTCCAACGCGCGCTGAAGCAACAGATTGCGCTAATGCAGTACTCGATGGCGCAGATGCGCTCATGCTCTCTGGTGAGACAAGTGTTGGTGAATTTGCGATCGAAGCGGTTCAAACGATGGCGCGTATTATTGAGCGCACCGAAGAGGGTGGATTCAACATGATTCGCCCAATGAGAACTGCTCCTAAGACAAAAGGTGGAGCAATTACAAAAGCAGCAACTGAGGTCGGAGCAATTGTCGGCGCTAAATTCTTAGTTACATTCACTCAAAGCGGAGATTCTGCAAGGCGCATGTCACGTCTTCGCTCACCAATTCCAATTTTGGCGCTAACACCAGATCGCGGCACATATAACCGTTTGGCTCTTTCATGGGGAATCGAACCGATGATTACTCCAATGGTTAGTCACACTGATGAAATGGTGAAACAAGCAGATCACCTACTGATTGATTCTGGACGTGCTGTTGCTGGTGACAATGTGATGATCGTTGCAGGCTCGCCTCCAGGAATTCCTGGCTCAACTAATGCAATGCGCGTTCACCGAGTTGGCGACGCAGTTGGCGGAGTAGCCCCGGCTTACAGGTAGAATTACTGCTGCGCCTCGGTACTCCAACGGTAGAGAGGGCAGTCTCAAACACTGCATAGTGTCGGTTCGAATCCGACTCGGGGCACATGACAACTCGTATTCTCGTAGCAGAAGATGAAGCACTAATCCGTATGGATTTAGTTGAGATGCTTGCAGAAGCTGGATATGAAGTTGTAGCACAAGCGACAAATGGCGCTGAAGCAATTGAATTAGCAGAATTACATAAACCAGACTTAGCAATTCTCGATGTTGCAATGCCTGTGCTCGATGGAATCTCTGCCGCAGAGAAGATAATTAGTATCGCACCAGTTCTTATGCTTACTGCATTTAGTCAACGTGAACTCATAGAACGTGCGCGAGATGCAGGTGTTATGGCTTACGTTGTTAAACCATTCACCATTAGTGATTTAGTTCCTGCAATTGAAATTGCAATTAGTAGGCATACACAGATGAGATCACTTGCTGATGAAGTTGCTGATCTTCACGATCGATTAGAAACACGAAAAATTATTGACCGCGCGAAAGGTGTGCTCATGAAGGCGCTCAATCTTTCAGAGCCAGAGGCCTTCTCCTGGATTCAAAGGGCTGCCATGGATAGGCGTTTGACCATGAAAGAGGTCGCCAATGCCGTCCTCAATCCAGATGCCGTTCCCGATAGATAGCCCCACGGGAACTCGCGCCTGAGGGGGTAAAAACCCCTGATTTATAACAAAAGAGAAACAATTCACGCGGGAATCTAAGTTGTGTTCACCTATTGTTCACCATTACCCTAATCGCCTCCCTGTCCCGGGACACATGAAAGAAAAAACAGGAAGGCTCTACATGAACAAGAAGATCATCAGTGGCTTTGCTATTGCTGCTTCAGCTGCGCTTACATTTGGCGTAGTTGCTTCAGTACCTGCATCAGCTGCAGTAAAAGAGGTAACAATTGCTTACCAAGGTCCACTAACTGGCGATGCTGCACAAACAGGTATCGACGAAGTTAATGCGGTCAAGTACGCACTAAAGAAGTACAACGACACAAAGCCAGCTGTAAAAATCAACCTAGTAACAATTGACGATCAAGGCGCTGGAGCTGTAGCACTTACAGTTGCACCAGGTGCTGCTGCTAATAAGAAGATCATTGCAATCGTTGGACCAGCATTCTCAGGTGCAACAATTTCATCACTTCCTTATTACAAGGCTGCTCGTCTGCCAATGATTTCTCCATCAGCTACAAACGTAACTCTTACAGATAAGAAGTCTGTGAACTACGGATATCCTGTATTCCACCGCGTCCCTTCAACAGATGCATTCCAGGGTCCAGCGCTCGCTAAGTGGGCTGTTCAGAACCAGAAGTCACCAAAGGTTTATGTTGTTGATGACAAGTCACCATACGGTACAGGTCTTGCTAGCTTCGTAAAGAAGGCGCTTGCATCTGGAACACTTGGTGGATCAGATTCAACACCAGATGACACAAAAGACTTCGCTGCAACAATCTCAAAGGTAAAGTCAACTGACTCAAACGTAGTTATCTACACAGGTTACTACGCACAAGCAGCAATCTTGCTCAACCAGCTTCGTGCTGCAGGGTTCAAGGGTGACTTCGCAGCAGGCGACGGCGTTATGTCACAATCATTTATTGATGGTGCTGGAAAGAACGCAGAAGGCGCTCTTCTTGTAGCTCCAACAATTCCTCTATCTGTTGGTAACCCAACAATGGAAGCTGATTACGTCAAGGTTATGGGTGCTGCATCAGGTGAGTACTCAGCAGAAACAATCACAATTACAAACCTCTTCATTGAGGCTGTAAAGAGTGGTGTTTCAACACGTTCAGCAATGTTGAACTTCATCAATGGTTACAAGGGCCTAACAGCCGTTGGAACTAAGCTCTCATTCGACCGTAATGGTGACAACAATGGTGCAGCTGCCATTGGTGGATTCATCGTTAAGGGTGGAAAGACTGTAGCGATTGAAGTTGTAAAGTAAGGTAATTCTTACGCTTGAATGAGAATGGCCCGGTAAGAAATTACCGGGCCATTTTCTTTAGCAAGTCTTGGTTTTAGAAATTGATTCCCCTTATACTTCGAGCCTCATATCGTTTAGGAGTGAATTCGTAATGTTTGATACGTTGATTCATCAATTCTGGTCACTTACGTATTCAGGAATTGCTCTCGGATTTATTTATGTTTTGATCGCAATGGGTTACACCATGGTTTATGGCGTATTGCGCATGATCAACTTCGCTAACTCTGAGATCTTCACGGTTGGCGCTTTCGCCACGATGATCGTCAGTAAATATGTCTTTGATTTTTCTGCAGAGATGATTCCTCCTTCAAACGCAAAGTTATTCCTTGTAATTATTTGTTGCCTAGCTGCCTCAATGCTTGTCTCTGGTCTTTTGGCCTTTTTAGTTGAGCTTGTTGCTTATCGCCACCTGCGCAACAGAACCTCTAATCGAATTGCACCTCTGATTAGCGCAATCGGAATCGGAATTGTGATCTCTGAAGTAGTCCGAATTCTTACTCGTGCTCGCACCCAATTTTCACCCAATGTAGTTCCGAAGAAGGCACTCTTTACTTTTCAAGGTGCAGAAATTCGACTTGATAATACGGTAACGATATTTGCTGGCTTAGCACTCTTTATTATTTTGGAACGCTTCATCAAGCTATCAAGACTTGGCAAGGGTATCCGCGCAGTATCGATGGATGAAGATTCAGCAAAACTTATGGGCGTCAACCTCAATCGCGTTATCTCACTAACGTTCATTCTCGGTGGACTTATGACAGGTGCTGCTGGATTCTTCTATGTAAATGTTTATGAAAACGTGAAATACAACATGGGCTTTAGCCTCGGCCTCGCAGCCTTTACTGCTGCAGTTATTGGTGGAATTGGAAATATTCGAGGAGCATTCTTCGGCGGAATCGCTCTGGGACTCGTTGAAATTTATGCTTCCGCAATCGTTGGAACACAATGGAAACCAGTAACTGTCTTTATTATTCTTATTCTCATTCTTCTATTCAGACCGAACGGCATCTTTGGTGAAGCTATCCAGAAAACGAGGGTGTAATGATAAACCTGAGAGATAAAGGCGCAGAGTTCTGGGAGCGATCTAATCGCCCCGTAAGAGTTCTAACAGTTTTCGCTATTCTCGCTGTCATCGCAGCGCTGCCTTATGCGGGTAATTCATTCTTACAAACGCCCATTGCAGCATTTGATGCAGTGCTTGTGTACCCGATGGGTATGTTTATTTTGATGGCCCTTGGTCTCAACGTTGTAGTTGGTAAGAGCGGAATGCTCGATTTAGGTTATGTAGCATTTTTTGCTGTAGGTGCCTACACAATGGCGCTGCTGAGCACTCACACTGGTTTGAATACTTGGGAAATTATGCCAATCGGTATCATCGCAGCGATGATTGCAGGAGTTCTTCTTGCCATTCCAACGCTGCGTCTTCGTGGCGATTACTTGGCAATCGTGACATTAGGTTTTGGTGAAATTGTTCGAGTAAGTGCTCTCAATTCAGAATCAATTGGTGGAGCACTCGGTATCGCAGGAATTCCATTTCCTCCCGGACTTGGATTCGAGTATCAATTACTAGACCAAAAATATTTTTACTGGACTATCTTGGTAATGATTCTGCTCGTAATTTGGGTAATTCGCAGACTGACAGTACGTCGCCCAGGACGTGCTTGGGAATCAATTCGCCAAGATGAAGATGCTGCAGAACTTATGGGTGTATCAACCTATAAATACAAGATCTGGGCATTCGTCTTTGGTGCAGCAATCGGTGGGGGAGCAGGCGTCTTCTATGCTTCTCGCTCGATGGTTATCGCACCAGATAACTTCACTTTAAATACTTCCATTCTCATTCTTGCCTGCGTTGTATTCGGTGGAATGGGAAATATCTGGGGTGTAATTGTTGGAGCCGCGATTCTTGGTTACTTGCCAGATCGTTTCCGCTTTTTATCTGATGCTCGTCTTCTTCTATTCGGTTTAGTTCTCGTTATCTTTATGAACCTACGCCCTGAGGGAATCTTGCCGCGTAAGAAGCGAGAGAAAGCTATAGTGAAGAAGGGTTCGGGTGCCACACTATGAGTAAAACGATTCTGAACCTCAAAGACCTCACGATCAAATTCGGTGGAGTTACTGCCCTCAATAGCGTCAATCTTGAATTGAAAGAGGGAGAAATCCTCGCTCTCATCGGCCCTAATGGTGCCGGCAAGACAACTGTTTTCAATTTGATTACTGGTGTCTATAAGCCAACATCAGGCAATGTATTTTTAGGTGATGTCGCAATTGATGGTAAGAAGCGCCATCACATTACGAAGTTGGGTATTGCTCGTACATTCCAAAATATTCGACTTTTTGGAGATATGACAACTCTTGAGAATGTCATTACAGCATCGGATGTTCGCAACAA
>WLDA01000079.1 GCA_009705025.1 Actinomycetota bacterium
CGAAGGTCTCTCATCACTCTTTTCGTTGCCAGAAGGTTATGAAGTCATTCTTGGCAATGGTGGATCAACTGCATTTTGGGATATCGCAACATTTGGTTTGATTGAAAAGCGTTCACAGCATTTAGTTTTTGGTGAGTTTTCTTCCAAGTTCGCATCTGCTGCCGCAGAAGCACCATTCCTTGGAGAACCAACAGTTATAAAATCAGAGCCAGGTACTCATCCTGTTGCAGTTGCTGAAGCAGGAATTGATACATACGCACTGACTCATAATGAAACAAGTACTGGTGTTTCAATGCCAATCATTCGCCCTGCAGGTACAGAAGGTGCACTTGTTCTAGTTGATGCAACAAGTGCTGCTGGTGGACTAAGTGTTGATATGAATCAATGCGACACCTATTACTTTGCACCACAGAAATCTTTCGCATCCGATGGTGGACTTTGGATTGCAGTGATGAGCCCTGCAGCTATTGCACGCGCTGAAAAAATCAAGGCTGATAAGCGTTGGGTTCCAGCATTTTTTGATCTTGGAATTGCTATTGAAAATTCACGACTTGATCAGACATATAACACTCCAGCACTTGCCACACTCATTCTTCTTGCAGAACAGATTGAATGGATGAATAGCAATGGTGGACTTTCATTTGCAGCTGGTCGCAGTGCCCAATCTGCATCAAAGCTATATACATGGGCCGAAAAGACTTCATACACAACTCCATTTGTAACTGACCCAGCAATGCGTTCAAATGTGGTTGGAACAATCAACTTTGATGACGCAATTGATGCAACAAAAGTTGCTGCTGCACTTCGTGCAAATGGAATTGTAGATACAGAGCCATACCGCAAACTAGGAAAAAATCAGCTTCGCATCGGTATGTTCCCTGCAGTTGAGCCAAGTGATATTGATGCACTTACGGCTTCAATTGACTTCGTTGTTGCTGCACTCTAAATAGTTCATGCCACTTTCGTTCAAGCGCGATAAAGTCTTTTGGACTATCGCGGCACAATCCATTGTTATCAACTATTACTTGGGTGGCTTTAGCCCTGCGCAACCATTGCTTCGCTCTGATCAAGGAACATCACTAACCGTTGCTGGTTTACATGGAACCGCAATGGGAATTGCTGCAATTTTTGCAGGGTTTTCAGTTCCTCATTTAGTTCATAAATATGGCCGCATAAAAGCTTCCTGGATTGGTGTCTGTATTTTCTCGGCCGGTGTCCTGATGTTTGTGCTTGGTCCAGGAATCGGATTTACATTATTCGCAACATTTCTAACCGGCTTTGGTACATCAACAATTATCAGCAATATTGTGACAATTCTTGCTCAGCACTACAAGAGCGCAGCTGCCCTTGCAATTCCTCAAACGAATGCAATTGGATCTGCTGGTTACGTAATGGGCACACTCATCATTGGAATCCTTGCTGGTACAACTATTAGTTGGCGCTGGGGACTCCTGCTCCCATTACCAATTGCTCTTATTACTTATTTTGTTTCTCGTGATAAAAATGCAGAATTACATGTTCCCCATGAAGATGGACCACAACGCGGAAAACTTCCGCGCCACTACTGGATTGCAGTCTTTGGTTTCTTTTGCAGCATTTCAAGTGAGTTCACAGTGACATTTTGGTCTGCAGCGCTTCTGCGTGAACGTGTGGGATCAACTGCTGCAATCTCAACAATTTGTATTGTCGCCGTTGGATCTGGAATGGCAGTTGGACGTTGGTATGGTGGAATTGTTCTCAAGAAGCTTGCAGTAGATCACCAATTGGCAACCGCAATCGCGCTTCAACTAGTTAGCTTTTTGATTTTCTGGTTTTCCCATAACTTAGTCGGATCACTTATCGCCCTCTTCGGTGTTGGACTTGGAATATCAACCCAATTCAGTCTCTCATCGGTTCGACTAATTACATTGAGTGATAACAAACCAGATTTAGCGATTGCCCGAAGTTCCATTGCCGCCGGTCTTGCTATAGGCCTTGCACCATTTATGTTGGGTGTTCTAGGTGATCACCTTGGAATATCTCGCGCTTACATGATGGTGCCCGTACTTATTCTTATTTCTCTCGTTATTACCTTATTGATTCCATCAAAGATTGATAGCCTGCGAGCATGAGTTATAAAACAAGACGTTTAGTTACTCTAATTACCCTTATCGGATTAGTTATTCTTATTGCTATTAGCGGTCTTTAATACTGCATCAATACTTATATCTTGCGGTAAACCAATTCTGTTTCTAAATTTCAAGTAAATTACCGTTGAAGCGGTAAGTGCAATAGCGCCACATGCTGCAATAGTTTCACGAGTACCAATTATTTCAGCCATCACTCCGATAAGTGGTGACCCAAATGGTGTTCCTCCCATAAAAATCAAAAGGTACAAACCCATAACTCGTCCTCGTATTGCAGGATCTGTATTTACCTGCACAATTGAATTAGCGGTAATAAGTGTGGTCAATGCAGCAAGACCGCATACTGGTAGCCAGAATGCATATGCAAGATAGGTCGGCATAAGAGAGAGAATTATGACCACTATCGAGAAAACTATTCCTGCGCGCACGACAAAGAGTGTTTTTCTAAATCCTTCTAATCGTGCCGAAATTAGTGCACCACTAAGAGATCCAATCGCGATGAAAGTTCCAAGAAGCCCGTAGGAAGCGGGACCTTTGCCAAATACTTTCGTTGCCATCAGTGCATTGAATATTTGAAAATTCAAACCAAATGTTGCAATGAAAAAGACCATCGCCATTACGACATATAGATCTGGGCGTGCACGAACATAGGCAATACCTTCACGCACGTTAGTCATCGAAGTACTTTTTTCAGTTGTAAAGAATGCCTTTTCATTGAGTTGAGTGAGCGCAAGAATGACGAAAAGATATGAAAAAGCATTGAATAAGAAAGATGGACCGGTTCCAAAAGCTGCAATCAAGAAGCCAGATACTGCGGGGCCAATGAGGCGCCCGGCATTGAAGTTTGCAGAGTTGAGACTCACTGCATTTGGTAAATCGTCGGGACCAACAACTTCATTTGTAAAACTTTGTCGAACTGGACCATCAATTGCCGTTGATACACCTAATGCAAATGCTAAGAGAAACACATGCCACAGTGCGACAACACCTGCCATTACTAAAATTCCAAGTACGGCAGAGGAAAGACCACCTGCAATATTTGTGGCAATGAGAACTCTTCTCTTATTGAAACGATCAGCAAGTGCGCCACCATGCAAACTAAATAGAAGCACTGGAGCAAATTGCAACGCTGTCACTAAACCCAAATACGTACCGCTATGCGTAAGTTCGAGTACAAGCCAATCTTGGGCAATGCGTTGGGCCCATGAGCCAATATTAGAAACGGCATTTGCGGGAAAGAGAATTTGGTAATTTCTATGACGAAAAGAACGCCAGTTACCCTCTTCATTTACTGAAAGGCGCATTACTCTTCTCTCATGACCACATCGACTTCGAATCTACGTTCTGTCGTAACACTAGTAGCAATCGGAACGATCTGTTGGCTTGTTGCAGGGATTATTGCAATCCTGCTTGGCGCAGAGTCAAAAGTTATTTGGACATGCTTTGCAGGTGCAGTGCTAGGCACTGTTGGAATTCGTTACACAATTCGCCGTTCACGACGAAGTGGTATTTAGGCTTCTAGCTGGCCAGCAATTCCACGAAGCACGCGACCTAAGCGCTCTGCTTCAACAGCATTAGGGTGGCGACCATGGCGAAGACCATTTCCGACTTTATCCAAAATCTTAATTGTGTCCTCAATCATTGCAGCAAGATCATCAGAGTTCACGCGACTATTTTCTGCAAGTGATGGTGGTGCATCAATGATGACAACTGAAAGTGCTTGTGGCCCACGACGACCATCAGCAACACCGAACTCAAGTTTCGTTCCAGGCTTTACTGTTGAAACACCTGCAGGAAGTGAACTTGCAGCGAGATAAACATCTTCGCCTTCTTCAGATGCAATAAATCCAAAACCTTTTTCGAGGCTAAACCATTTGACGCGGCCTGTAGGCATGGCGGGGGCTCCTAGCTAATTCAGTATTCGTGTGGGCCGCAGGGGTGCGGGCATGCAGCAAGTTTATCTCACAACGCATGGTTGCCGTAACCCCTTTTTACGCGGGGAAAATTAGAGAGTGGCCTCGCTATGCGCACCGCAGCCGTGGTCAACAGATACGACGCGAGCATCTTCTGGTGAAATCGCATTTGCGCAAACACCAAATGATGAACGCAATGAACCAGCCATTTGTAAAAAGAATCCGCATGAATGACAAGGCTTTGGTGCAGATTGCGCAATAGGTGCCTTAGGTCCGCGATCTCCTTCATACCAACGCTTACTTGCTTGATCGCGACCTTCAATAGACATAACACGTGCGCGACCAAAACCTAATTCGATTGCCATTGCAGTATCTAATTCTTCATCAGCTGGAAGCGCCTGTGTACCTGCAACTAAACGAGTATCGCTAAGTGAACTTGGAACAATATCGCCAACACCAACATCACCAGGTTGAATGCGATCAATGTATGGAATCCAGTCTGGTGCAAGGAGCGCGTCCGGTCCTGGAAGAACTACAAGATCGCAAATAGTTGCTTCACTCTCTTCATCAACCTTTGCAACAGTTGCGCACCAGCGCCAACCTTTATATCCCGGCAAATTTGCTTCGAATAAATAAGTTGCAACGCGATCTTCGTCATCGAATTCAACTGAAATGTAATCGCCAACATGTTCTGATTTTTCTGCTTCAAGTAAGAGAGCAGCGCGAACTAGTTCAGTTGCGTCGAAAGGCGCGCTTGTACTCTTTGAACTTTTCTTGAAGGCCATGGCATAAGGGTAAAGCAGAAGGCCGCTCTCGCGTTAATCGAGAACGGCCTTCGTAACTTCTAAGCGTGAATTTCTATATTAGAAATCCATATCTCC
>WLDA01000008.1 GCA_009705025.1 Actinomycetota bacterium
ATAGCCTCAATCAAAGAGAGTATTTCACTCTAAAGCTATTTGATCAGTAGACCTTCAATGGATAACCATTGACGCACGTAACCGATCTCTTGCCTGCATATCAGAGCAATAATTCGAAGGTCGGATTCGCGAATAGATATTATTTGACCATTCCAATCTCCGCGAAGGTGTGCAAGCCCAGTGAGGAAATGTGCGAGCACCGCAATATCTAGATCGCTTTCGCCACGCTTACGTGCTTTTTGAAAATCAATTGTGCTCTTAGCTTCTAGAGGGGTGCGACTATTTTTATGCCCTGAAATCAGTTCATCTACTGGGACTTCGTAGAAAGTTGCCAATTGGATAATCTTTTTCACGCTCAATGCTCGGGCGCCGCGTTCATAGGAACCAAGAACAACGCTTCCGATAGCGCCTTTAGTCAAGCGTTCGACATCTAAAAGAGTGAGCCTTTTCCTCGTGCGAAGTTCACGAAGGCGTGCTGCAATCTCTTCGATGCGCGGTTGAATGATTAAATTTGTGGTTGTCATGGCCGAAGACTATGAAATTTGAGCATGCACCCAATGCAATATCCACAGATTCCTAGCGCCCGTGGTAAAGTGCGCCTCGCATCCTTTAACGACCCGTCCTGCGAGGCGGGGAAGGAGAATTACATGAGTGCTGCCCTGTCGGCGCAAGAGATAACGCGAGCTCTAACGCGCATCTCTCACGAAATACTTGAAAAAAATAGCGGCTCTTCAAATCTCACCTTATTAGGGATTCCAACGCGCGGGGCCCACATTGCTAGCCGCATTGCGAAAATCATCAACTCGATTGAGTCTACTGACGTACCTGTCGGCACTCTCGATATCACTTTGCACCGAGACGATCTACGCATGCGCCCTCCGAGGGCGCTTATGCCCACAGTTATACCGCCCGCAGGAATTGATGGGCGCGACGTCATTCTTATTGACGATGTTCTCTTCAGCGGGCGAACAATTAGAGCAGCACTAGATGCACTAGGTGAAATAGGACGACCAAAGAGCGTCCAATTAGCAATCCTGGTAGATCGTGGACACAGAGAATTGCCGATTCGGGCTGACTTTGTTGGAAAAAATATTCCAACAGCTCGTACACAAAATGTGAAAGTAAATTTGAGTGAGACAGATGGTGCGGATGAAGTTCTCGTAAGTGATGGTGAGAACAAATAATGCGCCACTTATTATCAATCTCGGATCTCTCAAAAGATGAGGCAGTGTTGATTCTAGATACTGCAATTGAAATGGCGCGAGCAAGTGATGGGCCAATGAAAAAGCTACCCACACTTCGAGGTCGCACAATAGTTAATCTCTTTGCAGAAGACTCAACTCGTACTCGTATCTCATTTGAAGCGGCAGCAAAAAGATTATCTGCAGACGTTATCAATTTTGGTGCCAAAGGTTCATCACTGAGTAAAGGCGAATCTCTCAAAGATACTGCTTTAACATTGCAAGCCATGGGCGCTGATGCCGTCATTATCCGACACTCGGCATCGGGTGCTCCTGCGCGTCTTGCTGATTCAGCGTGGATGACCGGAAGCGTTATCAATGCAGGCGATGGAACACATGAGCATCCAAGTCAAGCGCTACTCGATGCATTCACGATTCGTAAACACTGCACTAAAGGTGGTGGAGATTTAGACGGTCTTCGAATAGGAATTGTTGGAGATGTTCTACATTCTCGAGTTGCTCGTTCGAATGTTTTATTGCTTTCACTCTTAGGAGCTCACGTGACTTTGATCGCTCCACCAACACTTCTTCCATTTGGTGTCGAGAGTTGGCCAGTAGATATTTCGTATGATTTCGATTCAGTATTACCAACATTGGATGCGGTAATGATGTTGCGAGTACAACAAGAGCGCATGTCAGATCTTTTCTTTCCAAATGCGCGTGAATATTCACGCTATTTCGGTCTCAATAGAGATCGCATGCACACGATGAAATCAAACTCAATTGTTATGCATCCAGGCCCAATGAATCGCGGCCTCGAGATAACTGCCGATGTGGCAGATAGTGCACGTTCGGTAATTGTGGAACAAGTTTCTAATGGCGTGAGTGTTCGAATGGCAATTCTTTATCTACTTCTAGCGGGAGCACCAAGTGAGATTGGAGCGAATATATGAGTCAGTCATACATTCTCAAAGGTGGGTTATTACCCAATGGAACAAAGAGCGATATTGCAATCAAGGACGGCCTTATCTCTGCAATAGGCACATCATTAGATGAAAGTGGAAGTGAGATTTTCGATATTTCTGATTGCGTGGTGCTCCCTGGCCTCGTGGATTTACATACTCACCTTCGCGAACCAGGTCGTGAAGATTCAGAGACTGTTCTTTCGGGCTCTCGAGCAGCAGTAAGAGGCGGCTTTACAGCTATTTCTGCAATGGCAAATACATCTCCAGTTGCAGATACAGCCGGAGTTGTTGAGCAAGTATTTCGTTTAGGGCAAGAAGCAGGTTTATGTGATGTATTTCCAGTTGGCGCGGTAACTCAAGGACTTGAGGGGGAGAAGCTTTCGGAAATGGGAGCGATGGCCAATTCCATTGCAAAGGTCAGAGTCTTTAGTGATGACGGACATTGTGTTTCAGATCCATTGGTTATGCGCCGTGCATTGGAATATGTAAAACAATTTGGGGGAGTTATCGCCCAACATGCGCAAGAGCCGCGACTAACTGTTGGTTCGCAAATGAATGAGGGAATCATCTCTGCCAAACTCGGCCTGAAAGGCTGGCCAGCGATTGCTGAAGAGTCAATTATTGCGCGCGATGTTTTACTTGCCGAACATGTATCTTCACGTCTTCATATCTGTCATGTGACAACTGCTGGGGGCGTTGAGATTATTCGTTGGGCAAAGGCACGTGGTATCGATGTCACTGCCGAAGTTACTCCTCACCATTTACTTCTCACCGATGATCTTGCAACTTCTTATGATCCAATCTATAAAGTAAATCCACCGCTACGTACGCAAAAAGATGTGATGGCTTTACGTGAGGCGCTGGCAGAAGGGATCATCGATATTGTTGCAACAGATCACGCTCCTCATCCAGCGGAAACTAAAGAATGCGAGTGGCAAGAGGCATCATTTGGAATGCTCGGATTGGAAACTGCACTCTCTATCGTTATGCAGACCATGATTGAAACTGGCTTGATGAATTGGGAGCAAGTTGCCGATCGTCTCTCGATAACACCCGCACGCATTGGTGGATATAGCAATCACGGTCAAGAAATTGCGGTTGGAAAGATCGCTCACTTGTGCGTGATTAATCCAACTGCATCATGGAGGGTCGATAGAGACCTCGTAGCCTCTCGTAGCCGCAATACTCCATTCCATGGAATGGAATTTCCAGGTGTTGTAACACATACATTTTTCAAGGGAGTGAAGCGATGACAAAAGCATTCTTCGTTCTCGATGATGGTCGAATTTTCGAGGGACGTTCGTGGGCTGCAACCGGTAAAACATTTGGCGAAGCTGTATTTCAAACAGGCATGACTGGTTATCAAGAGACACTTACAGATCCTTCGTATCACAAGCAGGTTGTTGTAATGACGGCACCGCATATAGGAAATACGGGAGTGAATTCTGAAGATAATGAATCTTCGAAAATTTGGGTCGCAGGTTTTGTTGTTAGAAATCCCTCCTCTCTAACTTCCAATTGGCGAAGTGAAAATGATTTAGAAGCAGAAATGATTTCTCAAGGAGTAGTTGGTATTGCAGGAGTAGATACACGAGCTATTACGCGACACTTGCGCGATAGAGGAGCCATGCGTGTGGGTATTTTCTCTGGCTTAGAGTTGACTCGAGAAGAGATGGTTGTAGAAGTTAGAAAAGTTCCGGCTATGTCTGGGGCCTATCTCTGTGAAGATGTATCTACGGATAAACCGTATATCGTGAAAGCAGTTGGTGAAAAGAAATTCAAAGTTGCAGCAATCGATCTTGGAATCAAGGCGGCAACGCCTCGCGCTTTGGCGGCACGTGGTGTTGAAGTTCATGTAATTCCATATAACTCGACAATTGAGCAGATCAAAGCGCTCAATCCTGATGGTGTCTTCTTATCAAATGGCCCTGGTGATCCATCAACTATGCAAGATGTCGTAGAGACTGTTCGAGAAATTCTCAATGCTGAAATTCCTATCTTCGGAATTTGTTTTGGTCATCAAATTTTGGGACGTGCACTTGGCTTTGAAACCTATAAATTGCAATTTGGACATCGCGGAATCAATCAGCCAGTCATGGATAAAAACACTAAACGTGTCGAAATCACAGCGCATAACCACGGATTTGCATTGAAGGCACCAACCGATGCGATCTTTACCACTGTCTATGGTCCAGGAGAAGTGACTCACGTCTGTCTCAATGATGGTGTAGTTGAAGGATTGCAGCTGTTAGAACGTGGTGCATTTAGCGTTCAATATCATCCTGAAGCGGCAGCAGGTCCTCACGATGCTTCGTATCTCTTTGATCGCTTCGTTGATTTGATGAGTAAGTATCGCAACATGCACCGCACTGGGGTTGATGCCTAATGCCACTAGATAGTTCAATCAAAAGTGTTCTAGTTATCGGAAGTGGTCCGATTGTCATCGGGCAGGCGTGCGAATTTGATTATTCCGGAACTCAAGCGTGCCGTGTTCTACGAGCAGAGGGAATTCGAGTCATTCTCGTCAATTCAAATCCAGCCACGATTATGACCGATCCTGAATTTGCAGATGCAACATATATCGAACCGATTACTCCTGAATTTATTGAAAAAATCATTGCGAAGGAAAGGCCAGATGCAGTACTTGCAACTCTTGGAGGGCAGACGGCTCTCAATGCCGCTATTGGTTTGTTCAAACGAGGGACTCTAGCCAAATACGGCGTGAAACTTATCGGAGCAGATGTTGATGCTATCGAACGAGGAGAAAACAGAGAATTATTTCGTGCAATAGTAGAAAAAGTCGGTGGAGAATCTGCTCGCTCTGCTATTTGCCACACAATGGATGAAATCCTAGAAGCTGTAAAAATTCTGCATTACCCAGTTGTTGTACGTCCTTCTTTTACTATGGGTGGCCTTGGATCAGGTATCGCATTTACTGAAGAAGAACTTCATCAGATTGCTGGCGCAGGATTACGCCATAGTCCAACATCAGAAGTTTTATTGGAAGAATCGATTATCGGGTGGAAAGAATATGAACTTGAGGTTATGCGCGATCGCCTCGATAACGTAGTAATCGTATGTACCATCGAAAATCTAGACCCTATGGGCGTTCATACAGGTGACTCAATTACGGTTGCGCCATCTATGACCCTCACAGATGTTGAGTATCAAAAACTACGAAATCTCTCAATGGATATCATCCGAGAAGTAGGCGTTGATACTGGTGGTTGCAATATCCAATTTGCAGTGCATCCAGATAATGGCCGCATCATCGTTATTGAAATGAATCCACGCGTATCTCGCTCTAGCGCTCTAGCATCAAAGGCCACGGGTTTTCCTATTGCAAAAATCGCGACCAAATTGGCTATTGGATACACGCTCAATGAAATTCAAAATGACATTACGAAAGTAACACCTGCATCATTTGAGCCGACTTTAGATTATGTAGTAGTCAAAGTTCCTCGCTTTGCTTTCGAGAAATTTCCTGATGCAGATCCTCGACTTACGACGACTATGAAAAGCGTTGGGGAAGCAATGGCAATCGGGCGCTCCTTCCCAGAGGCTCTTATGAAAGCCCTGAGATCTCTGGAGCGAAAAGAAGCAATATTTACCTGGCCTGCTCAAGTCAGTACTCAAGAACGCGATGCACTACTTGCATCTTCGAAAATTCCGACTGAATATAGATTGCAGCAAGTTCAAAAAGTGCTCTGGTTTGGCGCTTCAATCGACGAGGTTTACGCTGCAACAAAGATTGATAAATGGTATTTGAACCAAATCGAAATGATTAATGAACGGGCAAAGCTCATCGCACAGCCAGGAGAATTGACGCCGGAAATAATCAAAATCGCTAAAGAGTTTTCTTTCTCGGATGCTCAAATCGCGACACTTCGAGGAGTCTCGGAGGAAGATGTACGTAAAGCACGTCAACATTTTGGGATTAGACCTGTTTATAAAACAGTAGATACATGCGCTGCAGAATTCGAAGCATTCACGCCTTATCACTACTCAAGTTATGAAGAAGAGAGCGAAGTTCGTCCTCGTACTAAACCCGCAGTGATCATTTTGGGAAGTGGCCCTAATCGCATCGGCCAAGGAATCGAATTTGATTATTCTTGTGTGCACGCATCGTTTGCCCTGCGTGATGCTGATTTCGACACAATTATGATTAATTGCAATCCTGAAACCGTTTCAACCGACTATGACACAAGCAGTCGTCTCTATTTCGAACCACTCACTCTTGAAGATGTGTTAGAGGTTGTTCATGCTGAATCTTTGGCTGGTCCGCTGCTCGGAGTTATTACGCAACTTGGTGGACAAACACCTCTGGGACTTGCTGCTGGTCTGAAAAACGCTGGCGTCACGATTCTTGGTACAAGTCCCGAAGCGATTAATTTGGCTGAAGAGCGCGGGGCATTTGGTGATGTACTCAAAGAGCAGGGATTGACGGCGCCTGAGTATGGAATGGCTGCGTCTCAACTAGAAGCAATTTCTATCGCTACGCGTATCGGTTATCCAGTCTTAGTTCGCCCATCTTTTGTTCTAGGTGGTCGAGGCATGGAGATTGTTTATGACGATGAATCTCTTGCTGGCTTCATCTCCCGCGCAACAGATATAACTCCCGATCGCCCTGTACTCGTTGATCGTTTTCTTGATAGCGCGATTGAAATTGATGTTGATGCGCTCTATGACGGAGAAGAATTATTCCTAGGTGGTGTAATGGAACATATTGAAGAAGCCGGTATCCATTCGGGAGATAGTGCCTGCGTATTGCCTTCGATGACAATGTCGAAGGATCAGCTTCTTGAAATTCGTCGCGCAACTCTAAAGATTGCAACTGGTGTTGGGGTTCGCGGCCTTATCAATATTCAATTTGCAGTTGCACATGATGTTCTCTACGTTTTAGAAGCTAATCCTCGTGCCTCGCGCACAGTTCCATTTGTTAGCAAAGCAACCGGAGTTCCATTAGCAAAAGCGGCTGCGAGGATCTCGGTAGGTGCCACAATCGCGCAACTTCGAACAGAGGGAATTCTGCCTAAAGATGGTGACGGAATAGCTCACGGAATTTCCGTAAAAGAAGCGGTATTACCGTGGAATAGATTCCGCAGAAGTGATGGCCGTGGAGTTGACGCTGTACTCGGACCTGAAATGCGTTCGACAGGTGAAGTGATGGGAATTGCTGACTCATTTGGAGAAAGTTATGCAAAGAGTCAGATCAGCGCATTCGGTCCTCTGCCGAAGAGTGGCAAGGTTTTCGTATCACTTGCCGATAAGGATAAAAATTCTGGTATTGCACCAGCACGCGAACTTGCAGCTTTAGGCTTCACGATTTTGGCAACAGTCGGTACCTCGCAATTCTTAGCGGGCCATGGAATTGCTTCTACACACGTGCGTAAGAATTCTCAAGGAAGTGGCCCATTAGGTGAGCCAACTATTGTAGAAATTCTCAATTCTGGAGATATTTCTCTTGTGATCAATACGCCGGTTGGCCGAGGAACGCGTCAAGATGGATGGGCTATTCGTACTGCAGCAATCCAACGATCAGTCCCATGCATTACGACAACAGCCGGTTTCGCAGCAGCAGTGCAGGGTATTCGCGCGCTACAACGTGAAGATCTTTCCGTAAAGCCTATTCAAAATTGGTTGCAATCCTGATGTCTTCTATAAATAAGAACGCAGCACAATTACGAGCAACAATCGTAGGAAATAAACTCGTTGGGCAGTACCACCAAATACTTATAAGTGTTGGAGATCTAGTAGATAAGTGCAAGCCAGGAAATTTCGTTGCTATAAGCGTTGGTGGCGATTCTTCAAAAATGATTCTGCGTCGTGCATTCGCTATCTCGCGTGTTGCACACAGCACCTCTTTTGGTGGAACTATGGAACTCATCGTCGCTCCCCACGGTCAAGGAAGTAAATGGTTGTGCGCACAACCTGAGGGCGCGATCATTGATTTGGTTGCACCACTTGGTAGCGCATTTGGAATTCCAACTGAGCCTGTTCAGGTTCTCCTAGTTGGAGGTGGCTACGGCTCTGCGCCACTTTTCGGGTTAGCTGAAGTATTGAAAAGTCGTGGTTGCAAAGTCGACATGCTCTTAGGTGCGAGCACTTCAAGCAAAATATATGCACCGATGGAGGGCAAGCGTTCTGTTAATTCACTTCGAATATATACAGAAGATGGATCCATGGGAATCGCAGGAAAAGTTGCCGACCCAATTTCAGAATTGATCTCAGATCTAGATGTCGCAGTTATTTACTCTTGTGGACCAATGGGCATGCTTGCAGCTATCTCAGCTATTACTGCAGATAAAGATGTTGTTCATCAGTGCGCGGTAGAAGAGTCAATGGCGTGTGGAATTGGTATTTGTATGACATGTGTTTTACCAGTTCGTAACGAAGATAATTCGATCTCGATGTTGCGTAGCTGCATTGATGGTCCTGTCATGGATGGCGCTAACGTCATGTGGGATCTCGTCGGCAAGAATCCCACGGTGACACAATGAGCGTTGCCGATCTTTCAACAACTTTTAGTAATGCTTGGTTTCCAACACCTGTATTTACGGCAAGTGGTTGCGCTAGTTCAGGCAAAGAATTAGCGCAGTTCTTCCCACTAAAAGATATCGGCGCTGTGGTTACGAAATCGATAATGAATAAGGCGCGTTTAGGAAGACCAACTCCACGAATGGCAGAGACTCCAAGTGGAATGCTCAATTCAATAGGTCTTCAAGGTCCAGGAATAGATACTTTTATTGAGAAAGATATTCCTTGGTTAGTAGAACAGAAAGCACGCATCATTGTGTCGATCGCGGGGGAGACAATCGAGGAGTATTCAACGCTGGCTCGTAAGTTGCGTTCAGTCTCGGGAATTAGTGCCATTGAAGTAAATATCTCTTGTCCTAATGTTGAAAATCGTGGCCTTGTCTTTGCTTGCGATCCTGAAGCATCTAGGAAAGTTATTGATGGTGTACGACGCACAATTGGTGGAGAGTTGCCAATTATTGCCAAACTTTCACCGGATGTAACTGACATTGTTTCAATTGCGCGAGGTGTAGTGGACGCTGGCGCAGATGGTATTGCTCTTATCAATACTGTACTCGGAATGGTTATCAATCTTTCTACGATGCGTCCCCATCTAGGTGGCAAAACAGGTGGTTTGTCAGGGCCAGCAATTCGACCAATAGCCGTTCGTGCAATTTATCAAGTTCATGCTGCTATTCCGGATATTCCAATTCTAGGAATGGGTGGAGTAACAAGTGGTCGCGACGCATTTGAAATGATTCTTGCGGGTGCAAGCGCAGTATCAGTTGGCACTGCTAGCTTTGGTAATCCAATGGCTATTCCACACATTCAAGAAGAGTTGAAATCGCTCCTTGAAGAAAAGGGATTCAAGCAAATGAAAGATGCAATTGGCTTTGCGCATCGAAGTGATGAACAACATGAGTAATCGGTCACCACTTATTTTGGCACTAGATACTTCTGATCTCAAGACAGCGCATGCGTGGATCGAGAATACCCAAGATTCGATAGGTGTTTATAAATTGGGTTTGGAGTTTTTTTGTACTTTTGGAAGTAAGGGCGTTGAGGAGATTGTTGCGCAACACAATGTTGATATTTTCCTAGACTTGAAATTGCACGATATTCCACACACAGTTGCTGGCGCTACGCGAGCGGTGTCTCATCTCAAGCCGCGATTTCTTACCGTTCACGCATCAGGTGGTTCAGCGATGATTACGCAAGCGGTTGAATCTGCACCAGAAACAGATATAACAGCGGTAACTATCTTGACATCACTCTCAGAAGAGGATGTAAGAAATATTGGATTTGCTAATAGTGCGCTGCAATCGGCTGCTCAATTGGCGTCACTTGCTGTACATGCTGGAGCTCGTGCGATTGTTTGTTCTCCCTTTGAAATCGAGGCAATTCGAAAGTCTGTCGGAGATAAACCATTGATCATCACTCCGGGAGTGCGTCCTCAAGATTCGCAAGGGGGAGATGATCAAGTAAGAGTTATGACACCTGCGCAAGCTCTTTCGCGCGGAGCAAATTATGTGGTGATTGGCCGTCCTATAACTTCACTCTGGTCGCAAGGTCCACTAGCGATGAAAGAAAAAGCTGCACAGATTCTTGCAGAAAGTATTTAGTATTTACCGATAGATTTAGCCTATGCCGACGCCTCCGATTCTCACCCCTGAGGAGAGATCTGCTGCGCTTGCTAAAGCGTCGAGCGCGCGAAAACGTAGAGCTGAAGTGAAAATGTCAATCAAATCTGGCGCTTTAGATATTGCCGCTGTCTACGAGTTATCACAAAGCGAAGAAGCAATTTCAAAGATGCGAGTTGCAGAAATGCTTGAGTCAATTACGGGCGTTGGAAAAATCAGAGCACTCGCGATTATGGAAAGGTTGAACATCTCTCCAACTAGGCGGATTAAAGGCTTAGGTTCACATCAACTCAAAAATCTGCTCTCAGAATTTTCTGCATCTGCAGTTAGAAGCAAGCGAGGCAAATTGATTGTGTTGTCTGGCCCCGGTGGTGTGGGCAAAAGCACTGTTGCAGCGCAACTGCGTGCGACAGGTGATTATTGGGTCAGTATTTCTGCAACAACAAGAGTTCCACGAATCAATGAAGTAAATGGAAAAGATTATTTCTTCATCGATGATGTCGAGTTTGAGAAGAGGATAAGTGCGTCTCACTTTCTAGAATGGGCACAATTCGCTGGAGCTAAATATGGAACGCCTCGAGAAGGTGTAGAGCGCGCGTTGCTTGAGGGTCATAATGTTTTATTGGAGATTGAAATTGAAGGCGCTAAACAAGTGAAATCACATATGCCAGAAGCTGTGTTGGTATTTCTTTCACCTCCTAGTTGGGAAGATCTAGTATCAAGACTTGAGGGTCGCGGCACAGATACCCCTGAAAGACGCACAGAACGCCTTGCATTAGCCCAGCAAGAACTCGCAGCAGCACCCTCTTTTGACCTCGTCATAGTCAATACTTCGGTCAAAGAAGTTGTCGACCAACTGGTATCCTTGGTCTCTGCTTAGCCGCTGAGCTAGCTGTCATAATCGTATTGTTAGGGGAACTCCATGGACGGCATTACAAATCCACCAATTGATGAACTTTTGGATAAGAGTGGTTCAAAGTACGGACTAGTTCTCTACGCAGCAAAGCGAGCACGTCAGATTAATGCTTATTATTCACAACTAGGTGAAGGTCTTCTTGAATACGTTGGACCACTAGTTGAAACACATGTCCATGAGAAGCCACTTTCAATAGCCTTGCGTGAAATCAACGAAGGATTATTGACAATCGAGAATCTCGAACCAACCGCGTAATTTTGCGCGTCACCAACCGCAATGAATAAAAGCGGAAGAGAAGTTGTTCTCGGTGTTGGAGCTGGAATCGCAGCGTATAAAGCATGCGATTTGCTGCGTCGACTTCAGGACGAGGGCTATCAAGTAAGCGTTGTTCCCACTCCTTCATCTCTCAACTTTGTAGGCAGTGCTACGTGGGAAGCGTTATCCGGGCGGAGTGTGTACACGCAAGTTTGGGAAAACGTACCTGGTGTTACTCATATTCAATTGGCCGATAAAGCAGATTTTTTCCTAATTGCACCTGCAACGGCTGATCTCATAGCTCGAATTGCCGCTGGTAGGGCTGATGATTTACTAACCAATCTTGTTCTCGCAACAACTGTTCCAATCATGATCGTTCCTGCAATGCATACAAGTATGTGGAATGATCCTGCGACACAAACTAATGTTGCAACTCTGCGCCAACGTGGTTACATAGTTATGGAACCGGCCGTAGGTCGACTCACTGGTGCAGACTCTGGTCAAGGTAGATTCCCCGAAACATCAACAATTATCGATGAGTTTTCTAAAATGACCGGCGCTAAAAAGGATTTAGTTGGTAAACGAGTACTTATTTCAGCAGGTGGAACACGTGAACCAATTGATCCTGTGCGATTCATAGGCAATCGATCTTCAGGTAAACAAGGTTTTGCTCTTGCTCAAGCTGCGCTATCTCGAGGTGCGCACGTTTCATTGGTGGCAGCTAATTGCGATATGGCAGATATTCCTGGAGTCTCAATGTATCGCGTTGAACGTGCAGACCAAATGCTTACTCAATTAGAAAAACTCTTTGCCGCAAGTGATCTCGTAATAATGAGCGCCGCGGTTGCAGATGCGAAACCAAAGCAAATATCACTGGAGAAAATTAAGAAGGCACTCTTTGGATCGATTGAATTAGAGGCCAATCCTGATCTCATTGCGACACTGACAAAGAAACGTCGCGATGGTCAAGTTATTGTTGGTTTTGCTGCAGAGACAAATGATCATATGATTTCGGCTCAGAAGAAGTTAGAGAGCAAAGATCTTGATTTGCTCTATCTCAATGATGTTAGTGGGGGAGCTATCTTCGGAAGCGACTCGACGACAGGTTCGATTCTCGACCGCAATGGAGCGGTAATACCAGTAGATGAGATGAGCAAAGACACGCTCTCGCACCTTCTACTAGATCAAGCACTACACAAGTTAGGTTAGGACAATGTCAAAACGTCTATTCACATCCGAATCAGTTACTGAAGGTCACCCCGATAAGATCGCTGACCAGATATCTGATGCAATTCTAGATTCACTCATCGGACAAGATAAGAAAAGTCGAGTTGCTGTAGAAACACTGATCACAACTGGCCAAGTACATGTTGCCGGAGAAGTCACGACTGATGCCTATGCCGACGTTATGGGAATCGTTCGTGAGACTGTGTTGAATATCGGATATGACTCCTCGGATAAAGGCTTTGACGGAAATACTTGTGGTGTATCTGTCTCCATTGGACAGCAGTCTCAAGATATTGCCCAAGGTGTCGATGATGCATATGAAAATCGTGTCTCCTCATCAGTTGACCCATTAGATTTACAAGGCGCTGGTGATCAAGGACTTATGTTTGGTTATGCATGCGATGACACGAAAGAGCTTATGCCACTACCAATCTGGTTGGCGCATGAATTAGCGCAACAACTTTCAAAAGTGCGCAAAAATGGTTCACTTCCATACTTGCGACCAGATGGAAAAACGCAAGTCACGATTGAATATGACGGCGATAAAGCTATAGCTCTCAACACAGTGGTTATTTCTAGTCAGCACGCTGAAGATGTAGATGTAGCGAAGAAACTAACGCCAGAGATTATCGCTTCCGTTATTGATCCGATCTTGGCGAAAATCGATTTGCCTAGAAATGACCTTCGAATCCTTATCAATCCAACTGGTCGATTCGTAATCGGTGGACCGATGGGAGATGCGGGCCTTACAGGACGAAAAATTATTGTTGATACCTACGGTGGCATGGCGCGCCATGGTGGTGGAGCATTTAGCGGCAAGGACCCTTCAAAGGTAGATCGCTCTGCTGCATATGCAATGCGTTGGGTTGCTAAAAATGTTGTGGCA
>WLDA01000080.1 GCA_009705025.1 Actinomycetota bacterium
GATTCCTCTATTTCTCTACCTTGCTTTATCTCTAGAAGCCGACGGTTGGGCCATATTTGTTCTAGCACTCGGGGGAGCAACCGATTATTTTGATGGAAAATTGGCCCGAGCTTGGGGACAAGAATCTCGCTTTGGTGAATTAGCAGATCCTGGAATCGATCGTCTCTACATCGTCGCAACACTTGTCGCCCTCGTTATGCGTGATGCGATTCCTTTATGGATTGCCATCGCCTTACTTGGACGAGATGTATTTCTGGGAATATTGACTATCGCTTTAAAAACTCGCGGCCACGGTCCAATGACTGTTACCTATTTGGGTAAAGCTGCAACCTTCAACCTCATGTATGCCTTTCCCTTTCTTCTTTTAGCCTTGCAGCAGTCATGGGTCGGAACTTTGGCTTTTATTCTCGGATGGTGTTTTGCTATCTGGGGAATCGCCCTCTACATTTCTACCGGTATCGCATATTTTGCTAAAGGCCTTGATCTTTATCGTCACGGAAAGCGAGTTGGGTAAATGTCACAGATTCCTGATGCATTGCATTACACAAAAGAGCATGAGTGGGTTGGCACAACATCGGATAGTTCTGTTCTTCGTGTCGGTATCACAGATTTTGCGCAGAGCGCTTTGGGTGACATTGTGTATGTGCAATTACCGAAGGTAGGAGAAACCGTCACTGAAGGAAAAGTGTGTGGCGAAATCGAATCGACGAAAAGCGTTTCAGAAATATTCTCACCAGTGACGGGTACTGTCACTTCTGTCAATGAAGTCTTAGTGGGAAATCCTGAAATTATCAACTCCGATCCATATGACAAAGGTTGGTTGCTTGAAATTACCGTAAGCGCAGCGGCTTCAGAGCTTATGAGTGCGGCGGAATACGCAACTTTTACCGCTTGACCTAACGCCATTGACTCTCTAGTGTCACCCTTAAGTTGAAGGTGATGGAGGTGGAGAGCAATGAATGCAGCAGAATCGCAAAGTGAGCTCACATCAACTATCCATCTAGGTGTTCGAGGTGTTTCGCACAATTCCCCAGCGAAAACACTCGAGGATTTGTTATCTAGTCTCGATGAAAAAGCACGAGAAATCGTTCAAGAAATAGCTCAATCATCGGGTGATAAGGCAATGGTCGTCATTGCTCGTGGTCCTCAAAAAGGTTCACGTTTTCTCATAACTGCAGATGGCGTAAGTATCGGAAGATCTACGGAAAGTGCAATCTTTCTCGATGATGTAACGGTCTCGCGATCACATGCACAGATCAAAAGAGAAGAAAGCGGTTCATTCGTACTGATCGATAACTCGAGTCTGAATGGCACATACCTCAACAATATTTCTGTCGAAAAAAATGTATTGAAAAGTGGAGATGAGATTCAAATTGGCAAGTTCCACTTTGTTTTCATCGGTAGTACAAAGTAATAAGCACTAAGTATTCATATCCATTATCTATAGGGGAGAATTAAAGATGGCAGTTCCAGCGAGAGCCTATTTGAGCATCGGTGAAGTACTCACAAAGTTGCGTGGGGATTTTCCAGATATAACTATCTCAAAGATTCGTTTCCTCGAATCAGAAGGCTTGATTGACCCGCAGAGAACACCATCTGGTTATCGAAAGTTCACAAGTGTTGATTTAGAAAGATTGCGTTATGTTCTTCTTGCACAACGCGATCAGTATTTGCCACTCAAAGTTATCAAGGAAAATCTTGATGCTATGGATCGTGGTTTAGAGCCAACGTCAACTATTGGGGGAGTAGCAGCTCCGCGTCCAGTTTTGGGCCTAGCCACCATTGATGGAGAGATGGCGCCTAGTTCATTTGGTGCGACAAATGAGATGCGACTTTCACGTGAAGAACTTCTCAAAGCGAGTGGGCTCACTGAGGAACAACTAGTTGAACTTGAGTCATACGCCATGATTTCAATTCGCGGACGTCACTACGACAGCGATGCGCTTGCAGTTGCAAAGGCCGTAACAGAGATGGCGAGCTTTGGAATTGAATCGCGTCATTTGCGCTCGTTCAGATCAGCTGCAGATCGCGAAATTGGATTAATCGAACAAGTTATAACTCCATTGACTCGACAGAAGAGTGCTGAATCAAAAGCTCGCGCTGAAGAAGTTCAGCGAGAGATCGCATCCCTTTCTATTCGACTCCATGCTGCATTAGTACGTGGTGGTCTCCACCGACTTCGCTAATGCTTATTCCGATGGAAGTTGTCGGGGTTCGAATTGAGATGCCCTCCAATCAACCAATCGTCTTACTCAAAGAAATTGATGGCACCCGCTTTCTACCGATATGGGTTGGAAGTGTTGAAGCAAGCGCCATTGCATTTGCGCAGCAGGGGATGAGCCCGCCTCGGCCAATGACTCATGACTTGATTGGCAACGTGCTCGATCTCCTTGACACAACTTTGACCGCAGTCCATCTCACCGAGCTGGTAGATGGAATCTTCTATGCCACTTTGAACCTTCGTGACTCATCCTCGACTTTATTGACGCTTTCAGCCAGGCCATCCGATGCAATCGCTTTGGCTCTTCGTACAAAGAGCAACATTTTAGCGACGAGTGAGTTACTCGATCAGGTGGGTATCGAGATTCCAGACCAGGGCAGTGGCGAGGGTGCACCAGGTGAAGAGAGTCAGGAGCTTGAGCGTTTTAGAGAGTTTCTCGACCAGATAAACCCAGAGGATTTCGCCGGATAAGTCTCAACCTCAAGTAGAGGTTTCGTTCGTGTCGGTGATTGAATAGGAGCCTTGCGACTCCTACATTTGTCTCACTCCCCAAGAGAAACGAGCACTTCCCGTGACTTCCCAAGATCTCGAAATTGGCTACCGTGGCGCAACTGCATGTTCGGCCGCAGGTATTACATATCGACAGCTCGATTATTGGGCACGCACTGGATTAGTTGAGCCAAGCATTAGAAGTGCAAGTGGTTCTGGAACACAGCGTTTGTATGGCTTTCGCGATATTTTGGTTCTCAAGATTGTAAAAAGACTTTTGGATGCTGGAGTATCACTGCAGAATATTCGAACTGCAGTTACCTTCCTGCGTAGTCGCGGTGTCACAGAACTAGAACGTATGACACTGATGAGCGATGGCGCATCAATTTATGAATGTGCCACTGCAGATGAAGTGATTGATCTTCTTCAAGGCGGTCAAGGTGTGTTTGGTATTGCAGTAAGTAAAGTTTGGCATGAGGTTGAGGGTTCACTTTCTTCTCTTGTTGGAGAGATTAATGGCCAGCCAGTAGGTGTGGAAAGTAACGATGAACTTTCGCAACGTCGAAAGGCGAAAGGCGCCTAAACACAATACTCTTCCCCTATTAAAATAAAACAGGGGAGTGGTAATGAATTACGAAGGTGAGCGTTTTTCGCAGCGCCATATCGGGCCTTCTAGTTCTGACGAGCAGGAGATGTTACATCTGCTTGGTTATGACGATATTCAATCCTTTATAAGCGATGTCGTTCCATCAAATATTCAAATCGCCAAAAAGCTTTCGCAAACATTAGATTCGCCAAAGAGTGAAGTTGCAGTTATAGCTGAACTTCGTGAACTGGCTTCACAAAATCAAGTTTTTACTTCACTTATTGGTGGCGGTTATTACGGAACCATTACACCTGCTGTAATCAAGCGAAATGTTCTAGAAAATCCAGCTTGGTATACCGCTTACACTCCATATCAACCAGAGATTTCACAAGGTCGACTAGAAGCAATTTTTGCTTTCCAGACAGTGATCTGCGATATGACAGCTTTATCGCTATCCAATGCCTCCATGCTTGATGAAGGTACTGCTGCTGCGGAGGCCATGACAGTTGCGCGACGTACTTCTAAGACAAGTGATGACGCTGTTTTCCTGATTGAAGAACATCTAAATCCACAAACAAAAGCGGTTGTGCGCACTCGTGCTAAGCCACTAGGCATCAAAGTGATTGAAGTTGATGCTGGCCACATCGCACGAGATGGTTTTGATCAAGAATTTTTCGGTCTCTTGGTGCAATATCCAGATGCCACAGGAGAAATTTGCGACTACGCCAAAGTCACTGAGTTTGCGCATTCGAAGGGTGCACTCGTTATTGCTGCTACTGATCTCTTAGCGTTGACATTGATCAAAGCACCAGGGGAGTGGGGAGCAGATATTGCAGTTGGTTCTGCGCAGCGCTTTGGTGTTCCAATGGGATTTGGTGGACCGCACGCCGGATTCATGGCAGTACGTGCTGGTTTGGAAAGATCTCTGCCAGGTCGACTGGTGGGACAGAGTGTCGACTCACATGGCAACCCTGCATTTCGTTTAGCGCTTCAAACTCGTGAACAACACATCAGGCGCGACAAGGCGACAAGTAATATCTGTACCGCTCAAGTTTTACTTGCAAACATGAGTGCTTTCTATGCGATGTGGCATGGTCCAGTTGGGCTTCGCGCAATTACAGAGCGAGTACATGATTATGCTTCACGCTTACAAAATGCTTCAGAATCTCGTAACGATAATATTTTCGATACCGTAACGATCGATGTCGCTGATGCGAATGCGATTCACAAGCGGGCAGTAGCAAAGAAATATAACTTTGGAAAGATTTCAGATACTCAGATTCGTATTTCTTTCGATGAAACAACAACTGATTCAACATTCTTCGAAGTACTCGAAATTCTCGGGCTTTCTGATTCCAAACCGCGGGCGATTAACGCAGAATTCGAGCGCACATCAACGTATCTCACACACCCAGTATTCAACACATATCGATCTGAAACTTCAATGATGCGTTATTTGCGCACATTGGCAGATCGCGATTTAGCACTTGATCGCACGATGATTCCGCTGGGCTCTTGCACAATGAAACTCAATGCAGCCACTGAGATGGAGGCAGTAACCTGGCC
>WLDA01000081.1 GCA_009705025.1 Actinomycetota bacterium
ATCAAACCGATAGTTCCATCGTCATTTGTTGAAACAAGATCATATTTACCAAGAATGCGCCAGCGAGATTCAACGCCATTGACCATCAGTGGCTTGCTCTTTACCCATTCGCCCCACTTTGTAACTTTGCCTGGGCGAAGTGATGGATCAATAGTTGGCATATCCGCGCCTTGAAAATGTTCTTCTTGCAGCGATGCCATTGTGCCAACGAGTGGGAATTGACCAGGCATGATCACTTTGTACCAATACTTAATCCATAAGCAGCGCTTACATGTTGATAATCCAAAGGTGAGATCAGATGGCGAAATGTTTTCGCGCGCAGGCTTTATCGGTTTCTTCATGGGCTAAGTATCGCTCTAGCCACTGACAATTGCTGAAATTATTACTGAAACGCCGAGCAGAACGATTACGGCCCCACCTGTAAAGCGAAGGCGCTCGAGGCGGCGCGCATCTGTTGCAAGCCATGTGCGGGCAGTGCCAGCGAGTAAGCCCCAAGTGCCATCGGATAAAAATGCGATTACTGCAAATGTTGCACCGAGAAAAATAAGTTGTGTCGAGACATTGCCGCGATCTCGATCTACAAATTGTGGCAAGACTGCTGCGTTGAAAACGAGTGCTTTGGGATTGAGGAAACCTACCCAGAAACCATCACGAACTGATCTCATTACAGAGGGTGCGACATCTCCTTGATTAGTCATCTCGCCTGCATGAACTTTGCGATGTCGAATTGCATCGATCCCTAAATAGATGAGGTAAGCACCGCCGCCCCATTGAATCGCGGCATAAGCTAAATCAGATTTTTGTAATAGCGGACCAAGACCAATTGAGATGATGAGTGAGATTGTAAAAAAGCCTGTGACATTTCCTGCAACTGTAAGTACCGCAATTTTTCGGCCCCACGCAATGGCCCGAGCGATTACGAATAATACGCTCGGGCCAGGCGCCAAGATAATTACAAATGCTGCAATGACATATTCGCCAAAGCGCGAAGGAATTACCATGTGGACATATTAGTGCTTAGTTAGATGTACCTCGTGCTTTAGCAATTGAGCTAAGAACGCGATATCCAACGATTGCAACGAGAGTTGCATTGATAATTCCGTTGAATGTGTAATCACCACTTGTCCATGACATATCGGCGATTCCGATAATCAATGCAGAAGCTGCGATAAGTAGGTTGCTTGAATCTGCGAAATTGACGCGACCTTCGATCCAGATGCGAGCACCGAGAACACCGATCATTCCAAAGAGTGCAACGCCTACGCCACCGAGTGCTCCAACTGGAGTTGAACTTAGTACTGCGCCAAATTTTGGAGATAGTGAGAGAAGGATTGCTCCAGCTCCTGCTATCCAATAAGCAGCAGTTGAATAAACGCGAGTAGCAGCCATAACGCCAATGTTTTCAGCATATGTTGTTGTTCCAGAGCCACCACCAGCGCCTGCAAGTGTTGTTGCAACACCATCGGCGAATAGTGCTGCGCCCATTTGATCATCGAGGTTCTTACCTGTCATTGCAGATACAGCCTTTACGTGTCCGACGTTTTCTGCAATTAGTACAAGAACAACTGGCAAGAACAAGACGATTGCTTTGCCATCAAATGTTGGTGATGTAAATGAAGGAGCAGCAAACCATTTAGCTGCAGTAATTCCTGCAGTGTCAACATCTCCCATGGCGTATGCAACAACGTAACCGATAACAAGTCCGGCGAAGATGCTGATGCGATTGAGGAATCCGCGAGATGCTGCAGAAATAATTCCAATGGATGCCAGTGTGATTACACCAATGATTGGACCCTTTTCGAAGTTGCCTTTAGCGGCTCCTGCAAGGTTGAGACCAATGACCATAACGATTGTTCCGGTCACTACAGGTGGAAGCATCCAGTTGATCCAACCGATACCTGCTTGGCGAACGATCAAACCAACAACTGCCAAGATCACACCAGTGACAACTACGCCACCGAGGGCTGCTGACATTCCGCCGCCAGCTTTTGCAGCAGCGATTGGTGCTAAGAATGCAAAGGAAGAACCGAGGTAGCTAGGAACTTTATTTTGAGTAATGATCAGGAAGAGGATTGTTCCAACACCTGAGAAGAACAGTGTTGTCGTTGGTGGGAAGCCAGTAATGATTGGAACCAAGAAGGTTGCACCAAACATTGCTGCGATATGTTGAAGGCCGACACCGATGGTGCGGGGCCAAGTCAGGCGCTCATCAGTTGATACAACTTCACCTGATGAGACGCTTTTTCCATTGCCATGTAATTTCCACGAGAGTAGAGACATGTTTTCCTTCCAATCGAGGCCGATTTCTCAGAGGGCTCCAAGAGTCGAACCGCTAGTAGTGGGGAAGGTTGTAATAAGGGTAAGACTGACCCCAGCTCTACCCGTGCGTACGCCACGCTCCTCAGGGGGCTAACTAGGGGGCCAACAAGAGGCTAACTAGGGGTTACCAAGGTCATCTTTTCCGAGTGTGTGTCCAACTTGCACGCTGGGGGAGTATCGACTTGAATAGCGCTTCGATATATCGAATGGATATATAACCCGGAATAAGGCAGGAGGCGGTGCGATGCGCTCACGTAGCGAAACTCTCGAATTCGCCCTCCTTGGTCTATTGGCTCAGAGCCCGCTGCATGGGTACGAACTGCGCAAGCGAATGATCTCTATCTACGGACCATTTCGCGCACTCTCATTTTCAGTGCTCTACCCACAACTTCGTCGAATGCTCGATGCCGGCCTGATTGAAGAATCACTTGTTGCAAGTACAACTCGTCGCGCTCGCATTGTTTACGCAATCACAGAAAAAGGTAGCGCTCGCTTTGAAAGTCTGACAGACACAGTAACTCCTGATACTTGGGAAGATGAAGGATTTGAAATCCGCTTCGCATTTTTTAGCCCAACATCTACAAAAAATAGAGTGAGAATTCTTGAGGGACGTCATCGTCGCCTCAAGGAGAAAGCAGAACTCCTACGTGGTGAACTCGAGAAATCACCAGTGGGAATCGATCGATATCTAGAAGAGTGGCGACGTCACTCGTTGGAATCAGCTGAACGAGAAATCGCGTGGCTTGAAGACATGATCAAAACCGAGAGGAAATAGAGTGAATATCACAACAGGTAAAGGTGACATCCGTGTCGCAATCATTGGCGTTGGTAACTGCGCTAACTCACTAGTTCAGGGAGTTACGTATTACAAGGATGCTGCCGTTGATCAAGAGATCCCAGGCCTTATGCACGCAGTTGTTGGGGGATACCACATCTCTAGCATCAAGTTCGTTGCAGCCTTTGATGTCGATGCAAAGAAAGTTGGACTCGATCTAGCTGATGCAATTTGGGCGAGTGAGAACAACACAATTAAATTTAGCGATGTCGCTAAGACTGGTGTGCCCGTTCTACGCGGTGTTACAAATGATGGTCTTGGTAAGTACTATCGCGAAACAATCAAAGAATCAGATGCACCAGCAGTTGACGTTGTTGCAGTACTCAAGGAAGAGCAAGTAGATGTACTTATTTGTTACTTGCCTGTGGGTTCTGAAGTAGCTGCTAAGTACTACGCACAATGTGCAATTGATGCAGGATGCGCATTCGTAAACGCACTTCCAGTATTTATTGCATCTGATCCAGTATGGGCAGATAAATTTACAAAGGCTGGACTTCCAATTGTTGGAGATGACATCAAGAGCCAAGTTGGTGCGACAATCACTCACCGCATCATGGCTAAGTTATTCCAAGATCGTGGCGTTCATCTAGATCGCACATACCAACTCAACGTTGGTGGAAATATGGATTTCAAGAACATGCTCGAGCGTGATCGTCTTGAATCTAAGAAAATTTCAAAGACTAACTCGGTTACATCTCAACTCAATCACGACTTGGGCGATAAGAATGTTCACATTGGACCATCGGATTACATTCCATGGCTCGACGATCGCAAGTGGGCATATGTTCGCCTTGAGGGCCGTGCATTTGGTGATGTTCCTTTGAACTTGGAATACAAGCTCGAAGTATGGGATTCACCTAACTCTGCAGGCGTAATTATCGATGCGCTACGTTGCGCAAAGATTGGTCTTGATCGCAAGATTGGTGGACCACTTCTTTCACCATCGAGTTACTTCATGAAGACTCCACCTGTTCAGTACACAGATGAGCAGGCACATGACAAGACTGAAGATTTTATCTCTGGAAAATTGCAGAGCTAATATCGAGGAATTGAAAAACCCCCGGTTGCCATTGCTGGCAGTCGGGGGTTTTCCTTTTCCCCTCACGGAGAGTTGAGGGTTAAATCGTCGCATCCAAAGGAGTGCGACGAAGATGAATCAACCCAGCAATTGAGAGAAGAAGCATGAGGAATCCGCCAAGAAGCGCAACGCCTGCAGAGATCAATGCAATTTGTCCTAACTCCCAGAATGCATATGCTGTAAGAAGAGTTCCACGAAGTGATTCGCCCTTGAATACTGTTTCAACAGTTGCAGATGCTTTTGCCGCTGCTGCTTGTAGTTCTGCATTTGCAGGATCTGCAGCTGCCGCTCCTGCTGCGGCACGATTTAGATTTGATGCTTCTGCATATGTTGGCATTTTTGATAAATGGAAACCGATGTAGTGATCCGCATACATTTGTGCTTGCTTGCCAGTTGTCATAATTTTTTCGCCATTAGCTTCAAAGAACGCCTTTGTTGCAGCATCTGCTTCAGGGTCTCCGTTACTTGCAGGGAAAACAATCTTTTGTGCTTCTAATTGTGATTTGACTGCGCTGTCAGCAAATGATGCGCCCCAATTGAGAAGACCTGCTGCGATGAGTAGGAAAATACTGAGACCGAAACCTACGAAGGTAACAATCTTGTCA
>WLDA01000082.1 GCA_009705025.1 Actinomycetota bacterium
CGGTGGGCTTGCGCCATATCGAATTAGTAAAGCGGGAGTAAATGCATTCGTACGAAATCTTGCACATGAAACAGGATTAGGTGCACGTGGATTACTCGTAGATGCCGTTTGCCCTAATCACACGCAAACAGATATGGGTGGAGCCGATGCACCGCGCACAGTTGCAGAAGGTGCTGAATGTGCAATCTGGCTTGCGACTAGAGATTTTCAATCAGGAGATACAACAGGCGTTCTGTGGGAAGATAGAAAAATAGTTCCCTGGTAATTATTCTGGAATTGTTGTCAAAGCAAAATAAAGTGTCGCACTAGCTAAAATCACAATTGGTATCGCAGTAAACCAAAGCCCAGCATCAAATTGATACTTTGCAACACCGATAGCAATGAGATTTGCCAGCACTGTTGGTGCGCGACCAAAATACTTTTTGTTTCTATATCCACGCGCGCACACTGCTAAACCGCCAGCACCAAGTAGTGCAAATAAGAGAACCCCAATAAGAGGCAATGGATCATGTGTTCCAGAAATAACTGTGAGTCCTATTAGCCACAGAGCTAGTGCAGCGATGATCATTACCTCTACATAAAGTAGGGCTGACACCATAGTGCGACCACGTGCTTGCTTGGCAGGATCTCTTGTCATGGGGCGAAGATTATCAGTGGCCTCATGACGTTTTCACACGATGGAATACATGACTCATTGACCCATCTATTTTCTGCCACTTACTTTTACGAAGAACTTGCTCGACAAATAGCGCTTGGCGAAAGAAACGGTTCTGAGTTCTCAATAATCCGATGCGTGCTTCGTGAGCAGAACAAAAGCGAGCAAGACTTTGAAGCCATAAATTTTGCTCACTTACTTAGTTCAATAACTAGAAAGAATGAATGTGTCGCAAGAATGGCAGAGAATGAATATGTAATTCTCTTGCCCGAAAGAGAATTGCATGCCTCGGTTGTGCTTTTGAGAATTCTTCGGGCACATAATTCAAGTGAAAGCACAATGGCAACTCTTTCTACCTCAATTATTGAGCATCAGGCTAAAGAAAGTGCCCTTGAATTCCTCAATCGACTAGATAAGAGCCCTTTATCCACCTAGTCAAATAGCTGAGGCGTTTATTGTCAGTCCTGCCCTTACCTTCCATGCATGAATCTCGACCTAGATATTACGTTTGGTCCACTTGCACCTTTCATGATTGATCCAACAATTGAAGAAATTTGGATTAATTCTCCCGAAAGAATATTTATTGCTCGCGCAGGGAAGAGTGAGCTAACTAATTTGTTGCTCTCATCCGATGATGTACGAAATATTGTGGAACGAGCATTAATGTGGAGTGGGCGCCGCTTGGATTTATCTCATCCTTTTGTCGATGCACGCTTACCCGATGGCAGCCGTCTACATGTTGCAATTCCTGAAATTACTGCAACCCACTGGGCCGTAAATATTCGTAAGCATTTACTGCGCCATTTATCTGTCGATGAATTAGCAAACCTTGGCGTTATGACTGCTTCCATTGCAACAACGCTAAAGTTCAGCGTTCAAGCTGGGCTCAACATATTAGTTAGTGGCGGAACTCAATCTGGAAAGACAACACTGCTCAACGCGCTCACTGGTGCAATTCCACTTACTGAGCGTCTTGTCACTATCGAAGAAGTTTTTGAACTGAATCCACAGCTTCCCGATGTTGTACAAATGCAAACACGTAGTGCCAATTTGCAAGGTGATGGAGAAATTCCACTTCGCAGACTCATCAAAGAAGCCTTACGTATGCGTCCATCACGAATCGTTGTTGGTGAAGTTCGCGAAGCTGAAGCTCTTGATTTACTGATTGCTCTCAACTCTGGCCTACCTGGAATGGGAACCCTGCATGCAAATTCTCCACGTGATGCAATAACAAAATTACAAACATTGCCACTACTTGCCGGAGAAAATATCTCACATAAATTCATTGCTCCAACTGTTGCCTCTGCATTCGATCTCATCGTGCATGTGACGCTGGATTCAAAAGGAATGCGCCGCATTCAAGAAATTTGCGCACTAACCGGCCGTTATGAAAACGATAGAGCTGAGATTGAAAGACTCTGGATTTGGAACGGAACGGAATATGAAGCCGGGCTTGGTTCTCTTCCGCATCCTGAAAAATTTGCACAGATTGGCGCACCCATAGCCTCTTGGTGGCACAAATGAAGGATTCACAGAAGCTAACTCTTTTCGCAGTTACTTCCTCTCTTGCAACATTTTCTCTCGTGTTTCTACTTACTCATTCAATAATTATCGCCAGTGCTTTTGCAATCCTCTCGGGGGCAATCACCTGGTCAGTTCTTCGAAGTAGAAAAGTGAAAAATGAATCAGAATTGATTGAGGCCTGGCCTGAAGTTATTGACCATCTAATGTCAGGTATTTCATCTGGCCTATCCCTCACCGAATCTCTATCTGGACTAGCTCTTCGTGGTCCAGAAATACTTCGATCAACTTTTGCCTCGTTTCGTAATGAGCTATACCGAAGTGGTGATTTCACGATTGCCCTAACAAAACTAAAGTCAGAGTTTTCCCATCATTCAAGTGATCAAATATTTGAGGCGCTGCTTATCGCAAAAGAATTAGGAGGTAGTGAACTTCTTCAAATCCTTCGCACGCTCGGTGACTTCCTTCGTCAAGATCTAGTTTTGCGACGTGAAATTGAAGTCAAACATGGTTGGATCAAAAACTCTGCACACTTATCAGCTGCTGCTCCGTGGCTTCTTCTACTACTTCTTTCAACTCAACCAACAACCGCAGCTGCTTATGCAACCCCTACCGGCATCCTTATTCTTGCAAGTGGTTTAGTCATGACAGCAATTGCCTATCTTTGGATGAATAAATTGGGGAAGCTCCCCCAAACTCCGCGAGTATTCAAATAATGCTCACAATTATTTGCGTTGCGCTTCTCTTTTCAATTCCTGGTGCATACCTAATCGCCCGTGGGAATAATGGCGCTCATTCATCATCTGAATTGCAGATAAATGCTGCCTTCTATGCAAGTAAAACCCGTGACAGAAGTGGCGTACGCATACGTCTTGAGGAACTAGGAAGAATTGGTGAGAGAGAATATGAAAACTTTAGAATCCGTCAAGCACTATATTGCGTAGCGTCGGCAGTCTCTTCTATCTCTCTATTCCTTTTCCTAGGAAAGAATTTCCCACTCTCATTCATTCTGTCGGTACTAATTGCCTCAACTATGTACATCTATATTGATCGTGAACTATCAACACAGGTCAAGAAATATCGTTCGAACCTTGAATCAGAATTTCCTGCAGTAATAGAGATGCTGACTCTGGCTATATCTGCTGGTGAAACACCACTCAGCTCAATTATGCGTATTTCACAAAGTGCGACCGGCCAGCTCCCTAAGGAATTTGCACGAGTGGTAACCGATGTTCGCAACGGCCATTCTCTCCATGAATCACTTGATTCCATGGGTCGGCGCATCAAATCGGTTCTCATTAGGCGCTTTGTTGATGCACTTGTTACCGCAACACTTCGTGGTGCGCCGCTTGTAGAAGTACTAACTCGTCATGCGAGTGAAGCACGTTCTGTTCAACGCAATAGAGTTTTGAGTGCGGCAGGAAAAGCAGAGATATCAATGATGATCCCAGTGGTCTTCCTTATCCTGCCAATCTCAATTCTCTTTGCCTTGTGGCCATCACTTGCAAACTTAAATTTGTTTGCAAGTTAGGAAGCTATTTCTTCTTATAACCAGCAGGGCATTTGGGATTTACGGCAGATACTTTCTTAGTAATTTTTCCTTTAATACAAGAAATTGTAATCGGAGACTTAAGTGTGGCGTCTAGATAGAATGGCTCAAATAGTACTAACTGTTGTCGATTATCATTAGGGTCATTGGGAGATATTCTCTCAGCGACGCTCCAAGCGAATTGACATCTCTTTCCTATTGTTAGATCCAAGAAATTCTGTTGCTTGCTAGGTACGAGACAGTTAGGTGTCAAAGTTTGCAGAATAATCGCTCTCTTTAGATTTCTGAAAACATCAAACTCATTGCCAAAGAGCTGAATAGTCCAGAGAGGTTTTGTGAAATCACCTCTTTGTAAGTACTTATCAAGATAATCTTGAGCTTTCTGATTGAGCGCTTGGAGGTCATCAGAAAAACTCTCTTGTTTTTTGAAATCAGTAAAAGACTCAATAGATCTTGCAGCCCATTCTTTTGCGGTAGTTTTCGAGACGCCTGAATATGCTGAGTCAAAAAAATCATGATTGAATTTTAGAATTGATGGGTTCGGACAGCCCTTCACTTCAATTTTGACAACTGTCTCTGCTTTTGACAGTCCATAGAGATAGAAGAACTTTAATCTATTAGAACCGACTATGTTCCATCGTGAATCGAGAGCAGGTTGGACTCCGTCCTCACCTTTGAACTCCAAAATTTTCGTACTGACCACAGAAAGGACCATGTTCGGCCCTAATTTTTCTTTGGCTGCTGACAGTTCTATATTGTTTGGATATTTGCTTGTATCTATAGTCCATGTATCAGGGCAACCTACAACATTTGCGTGTGCTGGCATTATTTCCAAAGGAATAGAAATAAAAACCATTAAAAATACAAGCAATATCCGCTTCATATGAAAATCTTACTAATCTTTGATTAGAAAGCCGGAGTAGCTAAGCAGCGCTCTCTTCGCGTTCGCTCTCTAATTCAATAGAGGAAACGCTCTCGAGTACTACAGCAGTAGCAACCTGATCTATGCGAGGGCGGCCAGCTTTGCGCTTGCGTGCAATGACTTTGCCATCTTCGAATAGTTCGCCGCCCCATACGCCAACTGGTTCTTGACGTGAGAGAGC
>WLDA01000083.1 GCA_009705025.1 Actinomycetota bacterium
CGGAATTCAATCTTTCCACCCTTGATGTCATTGACGGCCTTAGCAACATCTGTTGTCACTGTGCCTGTCTTTGGGTTTGGCATCAATCCGCGAGGTCCTAGAACCTTACCGAGACGACCAACTTTTCCCATCAAATCTGGTGTTGAAACAACTGCATCGTAATCAAGACGTCCCTTTGAAACTTCATCAATGAGTTCGTCTCCGCCAACAATATCCGCACCCGCTGCGCGTGCTTCTTCAGCGCGCTCGCCATTTGCGAATACCAAAACGCGTGCAGTCTTTCCTGTGCCGTGTGGCAAGTTAACTGTTGAGCGAATTGCTTGATCAGCTTTCTTTGGATCTACGCCAAGTAGCAACGCAACTTCAACAGTTGAGTCGTACTTAGTTGTTGTTGTTTCTTTTGCAAGTGTTACTGCTTGCAATGGTGTGTATAGATGGTCTTTTTCAACCTTAGCTGCCGCAGCAACATATTTCTTTGAGCGCTTCATTTCGTTCCTTTTCTTATAAGGGTTGTGGTTAGCGAACCAGCGCGGTTCTCCCACATCTTTTTCTCGGGGTGAGAAAAAGAATTTTATTTAGTTGGAAACTGTGATTCCCATTGAGCGAGCAGTACCTGCAATGATCAAGCTAGCTGCATCAATGTCATTTGCATTGAGGTCTGCCATCTTTGTCTTTGCAATCTCTTGGACCTGTGCCATCGTGATGTTGGCAACCTTTGTCTTGTGAGGAACTGCTGAACCCTTTTCAACGCCAGCAGCCTTCAAGATCAAACGTGATGCAGGAGGTGTCTTAGTGATGAAAGTAAATGAACGATCTTCATAGACAGTGATCTCTACAGGAATGATCTGGCCCTTTTGTGATTCAGTCGCAGCGTTATATGCCTTGACGAATTCCATGATGTTGACACCATGTTGACCGAGCGCAGGACCTACTGGTGGTGCAGGTGTTGCTGCGCCAGCTTGGATCTGCAACTTGATGAATCCGGTTGCCTTCTTCTTTGGTGCCATTTTTCTTTTCCTTTTCTATTCCTGTTTATAAATCTCTGAGTTAGATCTTCTGTACTTGTGCAAATGAAAGTTCTACTGGAGTTTCGCGTCCGAAAATTGAAACGAGAACCTTGAGCTTTGCTTGCTCTGGCATGATCTCTGAAATCGATGCTGGAAGCGTTGCAAAAGGGCCATCCATAACAGTTACTGATTCTCCAACTGAGAAATCAACAACGCGAATTTCTGGCTTATCTGATTTCTTGACTGGACGTGGTGCCAAAATCTTCTCTACTTCATCCATGCTCAGTGGACTTGGGTGGTGTGCGTTGCCAACGAATCCTGTAACTCCAGGAGTGTTGCGAACTGCAGACCATGATTCATCAGTGAGATCCATGCGAACAAGAACATAACCAGGATAAATGTTGCGCTTTACTTGCTTGCGCTGACCATTTTTGATTTCTGTAACTTCTTCTTCTGGAACTTCAATCTGGAAAATAAAATCTTCCATATTCAATGAAGCGATACGGTTGTGAAGGTTTCCCTTTACTTTCTTCTCGTACCCTGCATATGAATGGACTACATACCAATCGCCAAGAGCTGTGCGCAATGTGCGACGGAATTCTGCGTTGGGATCATTCTCTTCAGACTCGATATCGCCATCTTCATCGGAAGCGAGCGCTAAGTCATCTGTAGCAACTGCTGAAGTTTCTTCGACAGCAATCTCTTCTACGACGGCCTCAGTAGCAACCTCTGTTGCATTGGCAGCGAGTTGGGCTTCAAAAGCATCTGGTGCTGGTGTATCGATTGATTGATCGTCGCTCATGATTCCCCCTTCTTATCCAAATACCCAGAAGACGATCTTTGTAAGTACAAGATCGAGCAACGAGACAACGGCAATGATGAATGAAACGAAAACTAAAACAACGGCGGTATATGTGGTCAACTGATTACGAGTTGGCCATACAACTTTGCGAAGTTCGTTTACAACTTGGCGATAAAAAAGACCGACGCGCGCAAAGAGACCGAGCTTCTCGGCAACGTTCTCTGTTGACTCTGTCATCGTCAATCCTTTCCATTCTTCGTACTTCGTAAGTAAAACTTCTTGCAGGGCAGGAGGGACTCGAACCCCCAACCGGCCGCTTTGGAGACGGCAACTCTAGCCAATTGAGCTACTGCCCTAAACACGAGGGCAGGACGAAACCATAGGAATAATCAAATCCTCGTGAGCGTCGAAGTGTAGAGGGTGAATGGGGGGTAGGTAAAACTCGCGCTCAAATCTGCTCGTGCATAGGGCAGACTTGGCCCATGAGCAGAATTTCCGCACGTATTTCAGCAATCGCAGAATCAGCCACATTAGCCGTTGATGCAAAAGCGAAAGCGCTCAAAGCTGCAGGCCGTCCAGTTATTGGATTCGGCGCAGGTGAGCCAGATTTTCCAACACCTGATTACATTGTTGAAGCCGCTGCCGCTGCAACCAAAGTTGTAGCAAATCATCGTTACACACCTGCAGCAGGTCTGCCTGAAATGCGCGAAGCAATTGTTGCAAAGACACTTCGTGATTCAAATTATGTAATTACTGCAGATCAAGTTCTTGTAACAAATGGTGGAAAGCAAGCGGTATATCAAGCATTTGCCACAATTATCAACCCTGGCGATGAAGTACTTCTACCATCGCCATATTGGACGACATATCCAGAGTGCGTACAACTTGCTGGCGGAAAATCCGTCGAAGTTTTTGCAGATGAATCACAAAATTATTTAGTAACTGTTGAACAACTTGAAGCTGCTCGTACACCAAAGACTAAGGCGCTACTTTTCTGTTCACCATCGAATCCGACTGGTTCTGTTTATTCTCCAGAGCAAGTAAAAGCTATTGGGCAATGGGCTGTAAAAAATAATATCTGGGTAATCTCAGACGAAATTTATGAGCACTTACTTTATGACGGCGCTACTGCCCCATCCATGCCTGTATTAGTTCCAGAACTTGCTGATACCTGCATCATCATCAACGGTGTTGCTAAGACATATGCAATGACTGGTTGGCGTGTGGGCTGGATGATCGGTCCAAAAGATGCGATCAAGGCTGCAACAAATCTTCAGTCACATCTTTCATCAAATGTGAATAACGTTGCACAGCGTGCAGCAATTGCTGCCCTCACTGGTGATCTCTCTGCTGTACATGCAATGGGTGAGGCGTTCAACCGTCGTCGCAAACTCATTGTTGATTTACTCAACGAAATACCTGGCTTTGTTTGCCCAACTCCAACTGGTGCTTTTTATGTATATCCATCAGTTAAAGGTGTACTTGGAAAAACAATTCGCGGTAAGACTCCAAAGACTTCGGCTGAACTTGCAACACTGATTTTGGAAGAGGTGGAAGTTGCAGCAGTTCCAGGTGAAGCATTTGGACCTTCTGGATATTTGCGATTCTCATATGCAACAAGTGATGCAGATATTGTTGAAGGAATCGGGCGTATCAAAGCACTTCTAACTGAAGGCTAAATCTCGAGACCAATCAGATTTACTTCTGCAACAAGAGTAATTCCAAACTTTTCCTGCACATGATCGCGTGCGCGTTTCGCCAATGCTGCGATATCTGATGCTGTTGCACTTCCAGAATTAGTCAATGCAAGTACGTGCTTCGATGAAATACGTGCGCCGCCAATTTCATCACCTTTATGAATTCCAGAATGCTCAATTAGCCATGCAGCAGATGTTTTTACTTTGCCATCTTCAGTTGGCCAACGCGGTGCATCGGCAGGAAGTGCGTCAGCAATCTCCTTGGTAACAATTGGGTTAGTAAAAAATGAACCAGCAGACCATGAATCATGATCAGTTGTGGAAAGAAGCATTCCTTTCATTCCACGTAGTTCTAATACTGCAGCGCGAGTTGCAACAACTGATGCTTTATCACCGACTGCAATACCAAGTTTTGCCGCAAGTTCTGCATACATAATCGGTGTTGTCATTTCGCCCATGCGTAATTGAAATTGAACATCGAGAACAACGTAACGGCCAGGGTGAGATTTGAAATGTGAGTTGCGATATGAGAATTCACATTGCGAATTTGTAAAAGTTTTGAGTCCTTTAGCAACGCGATCGTAGGTGCGCACTCGGGTTATGTATTCAGCAACTTCGTGACCATATGCACCAATATTTTGAATTGGTGAAGCACCAATAGTTCCTGGAATCCCACTCAAACTTTCAAGTCCAGCAAAGCCGCGCTCTATTGTCATTGCGACAAATTCATCCCAGTTTTCACCAGCGCCAATAGTTAGAGTTGCACCGCTACATGCATCAACTTCGCTCTTGAGTGAATTATTTGAAATATGAATAACAGTTCCTTCAAAACCATTGTCGCTGACCAAAATATTTGTTCCACCACCCATAATCAAAATAGGTGAATCCCCCGCTGCTTCAATTGCAGCAATAATTTCGGCTTCGCTGGAGACTTCTACAAATTTCTTTGCAGGTCCACCAACGCGCAAGCTGGTGTAGTCGGAGAGATCGGCCATGAATAAAGGCTACCGACGTGGAGACAAAATTGCGCTTTTACCTCTGAAGCGTTCGAGGATACGGTCGTAATTCTTCTTTGACTGAACCTCACGATATTCGGGATCAGCATCGTGATAACCATGATGGCGACCTTGTTCTAATGGAAGTGCCATCTGCAATAAGCGACCACCTGCGTGACGTAATTTCAAACTAAATTCGATATCGGCATTTCGATAATAAAC
>WLDA01000084.1 GCA_009705025.1 Actinomycetota bacterium
AGCGACGTAATGCTGAAGCATTTTTGAAATCGAGTGATGAAATGATTTCACTTGCTGGCGAAATTGCCAGGGCTGCAGGGGAGCGAACCCCTCGAGAATTATTAGCAACAACTCGTACATGGGCAGAACGTTCTTTGTTATCGCCTGCACGCGATATTGGTTTAGGGGGAATTCATTTACCTGAGCCCGAAGTTATTGGTGCGACATCGGCGCACGAGATGCGCTCTTTGTTGCGCACACGAAGTCTTGCAGGAATCAATTGGCGCTATAACGAGAGCGCATCAATAAATAAAGCTCGACAGCGCTTAGATGATGAATTAGCAACTGTTGCAACTCTTGGCTACGAATCATATTTTCTCACTGTTGCCGATATTGCAGATATGGCGCGCGAACGAGGTATCAGAGTTGCAGCCCGTGGAAGTGGTGCAGGTTCACTCATCTGTCACCTCCTAGGAATTTCAGGAGTTGATCCTTTGCGCCATGGACTTTTGATGGAGCGCTTCTGTTCACCACTGCGCGCAGCACTTCCCGATATTGATATCGATGTTGAATCGGATCGACGTCTAGAAATTTATGATTTAGTTTTCAAGCGTTATGGCCAAAGTTCTAGATGTGCCACAGTGGCAATGGTCGATACATATCGCGCGCGCCATGCAATTCGCGATACAGGAGCTGCCCTTGGTCTTTCTGCGATGGAGATAGATCTGATTGCAAAATCAATGCCCCATGTGCGTGCTAAGAATATTTCACAGGCTCTAGAGAATTTACCTGAACTTCGAAAGCTCAATCTTTCAGCTCCTCTTACCGCAATGACAATTTCACTCGCTGAAAAACTCGATGGCCTACCAAGGCATTTAGCCATGCACCCATGCGCCATCGTGCTCTCGGATGCTGGTCTCTACGATCGAGTATCTGTGCAGCGCAATGCAAGTGGCTACCCAATGGTGGAATTCGATAAAGATGATGTTGAAGCAATAGGACTACTCAAGCTCGATATTTTGGGAGTTCGCATGCAATCGACAATTGCGTATGCACTCAAAGAGATAGAGCGCGTTGAAGAAAAAGTAGTTGATATAGATTTAGTGCCACTCGATGACAAGGCCACATTTGAGTTGATTCAATCAACGCGCACCCTTGGAATTTTTCAAATTGAAAGTCCAGGACAACGCGAACTTGTTGGAAAACTTGCACCAGCAACATTTACAGATTTGATTATCGATATCTCACTCTTTAGACCAGGGCCAGTCAAGAGCGACATGATTACGCCATTTCTCAAAGCCAGACATGGCTGGGAGAGCGCGCGCATTATTCATCCTGATCTCTACGAGATTCTCAATGAAACTGAAGGCGTTGTTGTCTTTCACGAACAAGTAATTGCAATCATTTCTGTGATGACGGGTATCTCCTTTGCTGCAGCTGATGAAAAACGCCGTGGAATGGGCGACCCTTCTGAACAACAAGAGATCTGCGATTGGTTTTTTCCTGCCGCAACAGAGCGCGGATATGAGTTAGCTATCGTTACTGAAATCTGGGATGTACTGCGAGCTTTTGCATCCTTTGGTTTTTGTAAAGCACATGCTGCTGCCTTTGCGCTGCCTACATATCAATCTGCTTGGTTGAAAACTCACCATCCTGCAGCATTTATTGCAGGCATTCTCACGCATGACCCAGGCATGTATCCCAAACGCTTGATACTCGATGAAGCACGGCAAATGGGAATCACTCTCGCACCCCTTGATGTAAACCTTTCAGATTCCGTTTACCGAGTTGAAAGTAGTGAGGATGGTTATGCAATACGCATCGCACTTTCTACAGTGAGTGGAATTAGTGCGACTGAAATTGAATCCATTATCGAATCTCGCCCCTACATGGACATCACTGATTTTGTACGACGCTCTGGTGCATCTATCCCAATAACCGAATCACTCATTCTTACAGGAGCTTTTGACAGATTGCATTCCAGTGATGAAATACATAGGCGCGATCTCTTATTGCATATTAAAGATCTTGTTCGCTCTCCAGCACTTGCAGTCTCTGGTGCTCAAATGAATTTAGGTTTTGAACCACCACCACTTATTTCAAGTGGACTACCCGCCATGAGTGCAGCTGAAGGCGTACGTCATGAAATAGAACGTTTAGGAATGGATATTACGCACCATCTTCTTGAGTTCTATGCCCCATTTCTCAATGCAATTGGGGCAGTGCGTTCGTCTCAACTTCTAGAAGCGCGTTCACAGAGTGAGGTATTTGTTGCAGGGGTCAAAGTTGCAATGCAGACGCCACCAGTTCGTTCGGGGAAGCGCGTTATTTTTCTAACTCTCGATGATGGTTATGGGTGCAGTGATTCAACTTTCTTTACTGATGTACAAATAGATTATGCCGACATCCTCTATAACTCATCTCTACTTTTAGTACGCGGGCATACCCGCCGTACTGGGGCCCGTGGTATTTCGATTCGGGCAACAGGGGCATGGGATCTTCGCAGCGCCTACGAAAAGTGGAGCGCTAAGCAAAGTAGCCTCGTCGTATGAGCGAGGAAGAGGCAACGCAGTCAACAATTTTGCATGTTGATATGGATGCTTTCTACGCCTCTGTTTCAGAGCGTGATGATCCAACGTTGAAAGGCAAAGCAGTTGTAGTTGGCGCGGGTGCTCGAGGAGTTGTCCTCTCTGCAAATTACGAAGCAAGAAAATTTGGAATTCATGCTGCAATGCCAGTGGGACGTGCCCAACGACTAGCGCCTCATGCAATTTTTATTCCACCAGATCATGCGCGTTACAGCGAAGTATCTGAAGGAATTATGGAGATATTTCAATCATTTACTCCACTAGTTGAGCCAATATCACTAGATGAAGCATTTCTCGATGTCACAGGTGCAAAACGCTTACTTGGTACAGGGCGAGAAATTGCACAGGCGATTCGTGCCAAAGTTGAAAAACAAGAAGGCATTACATGCTCCGTTGGAATAGCACCATCAAAATTTATTGCAAAGCTTGCATCAGGACATTGCAAGCCGAATGGGATATTGGAAATTCCAACAGATCGCATACTCACTTTTCTGCATCCACTCCCAGTCAAAGCAATTTGGGGAGTAGGGCCAAAAACGGCTGAAGTTCTAGAGCGATTAGGACTTCGTACCGTTGAAGATATTGCAAAACTTCCGCGCACAACTTTGATTCGTGCACTTGGTGAAGCAAGCGGTGCATCTCTTTACGAACTTGCATGGGGTCGCGATTATCGTGATGTAGTAACAGATGAACCAGAGAAAAGTATTAGCGCTGCAGAGACATTCCCATTTGACTTAGATAGTCCTGAAGAGATTTTGAAAGAGTATTTACGTTTATGTGAAAAAGCGACATCCAGGCTTCGCGCACGGAATCTCTTTGCGAAAACAATTTCAATCAAAGTGCGCTTTGCAGATTTCACAACAATCAATCGCTCCAAGACTTTGCCACTGCCAATAGATTCCACGCACGAGGTCTATGACGTTGTAAAAGGTTTATATACAGCGCTTCGAATCGAGCGAGCGCGTTTGCGACTGGTCGGCGTTGGACTTGAAAATCTGAGCGAGGGAGCGCCACATCAAATGCTTCTAGGCCAGCGCGAGAATGGGTGGCGCGAAGCAGAGAGCGCAATTGATAAGGCACAGGCACGTTTTGGGCGAGATAGCGTGCGCCCGGCCCGCTTGGTAGAGCCTGAGAGCGAGTCCGACAATTCCTAGTAGCGATGAAAGAAAAGATGTTCTATTGTGGCGCCATGGCACTTTCTGAGCACGAAAAACGCTTACTAGACCAGATGGAAGCGGCCCTCCTTACCGAGGATCCAAAGCTTGCAACAACACTCTCTGGAACAAAAATGCCTATTGCTCGAAATCGCAGCCTTCTCGCTATTGCTCTCCTTGCCCTCGGTTTGGCGACAATATTTGGTGGCCTCATTGCCAAAGTAACTTTCATCGGAGTAATCGGATTTCTTGTAGCCCTTACTGGACTCATTCTTCTTATCTCATCCGTTGGGGCTGTTGCCAAGGCGGCTAAATCCCCACGCTCACCCCGTAAGGGTTTTGGCCTCAGTGATCGCCTGGAGAAGCGCTGGGATGAGCGCAATAGCGATCAATAAAAACTAACGTCAGGTAGAAGAGCTCCTCCGGGGGCTCTTTTTTTATGCCCAAAATCAGGTGGAGCCCAGTGGGGAGGATGGGGGAGAAAGGTGGCGAAAGGTGGTTGAAAAAGGAGGAAAGTGGAGTAAAGTGGGGGATTATTGCGATTAGGCAATATCTAGCGATCCTTTGGGGAAGGGGGCGCACCACATGTTCCTGGGCACCCATGAACCTCGTTTGGATGAAAAAGGCCGTCTTATTCTTCCTGCGAAATTTCGCGATGATTTAGCTGCAGGTTTAGTTATTACAAAAGGACAAGAACGTTGTCTTTATGTTTTTCCATCACAAGAATTTTCAGTTATTACTGACACGCTAAAACAAGCGCCAGTCACTGCGAAATCAGCACGCGATTACCAACGTGTGATGTTCGCAGGTGCACACGATGAAATTCCTGATCGTCAAGGTCGCATAACAATTCCACAAGGTTTGCGCACCTATGCAGCACTTGAAAAAGATTGCGTTGTTATTGGTGCAAATACTCGCGTTGAAATTTGGGATAGCGCTGCGTGGAGCGAATACCTCGCTGATCGCGAAAAAAGTTTTGCTGATGTCTCCGAGGA
>WLDA01000085.1 GCA_009705025.1 Actinomycetota bacterium
CTGAATATCCCAATCTTCTTCAGTCACATCATCAACTGTTGCTCGGCGTCGCAGTACTGCTGCGCAATGTGCAAGGGCTGCAAATGGAGCCATGCTCTGCGCTTTCGCAAATATTGATGCGTGCAAACTCAGATCGGAAAGATCTGCTTCCATAATTTCGTGGCCGCTACCCTCAAACTTGGTGAGTAATTGTGAAAGCGGAGCACCGGGAATATCAACTGCTAACACTTTGGCACCTGCTTGCGAGAAAGCAATAGCTACTTCGCTACCTATTCCACCAGCAGCACCTGTAACAACGACGCTTTTGCCGCTAAGACCGCTATCGCTGCGCCAATTCATAAGAACTAAATTACTACCATTTCGATATCTAGTAACTCAGCGATTGAGCGCAACTCACTCACGCGGTGACCGATTCCAAGTGCCCAGTGATGAGGAACCCCTGTTGCACTCCAGTCATCACACCATTGACCCGGGTTTACACCGAAGTCAACGAGGGATGTTGTATTTCCGATACGCAAACGTGGACCATCAACAACTTTGCCTTCTGATGCAACGAATTGATACGTACCGTTCTTGCGTTGCGTAACACCAAATACTGTTACTGGACCATGCGTAACATCGAATTCAACTGAAACACCGTATCCGCGCTTACCGTGGAATACACCAAGGCCGCGCAATATTGGTTTGCCATTACTAATTGCAAGGTGGGCTGGACCGTCGTGTCCCATTTCAACAACACCGTTATTGAAGTTCAGTGCTTGGAACTCTGTAAAGGAACCACCAGCTCCCATACGATCAAGCATCAACATTCCAATTGATGTACGCAATTCATATTCACCAACTGCTGGTACGCCTTCTGCAGTCAATAATGAGCAACCAAGAATCATTCCCGCACCCAGGCGTTCGTGAATTTCGCCATCGAGTCCACGGTGATAATAAGCAAGACTATTAATATCAAAGTCATCAACTAGTTGGCGAAGACCAACAGCGACGCGTCCCGCCCAACGGAAATCTTCTTCGACGACAGTTTTATCAATTTCAAAAATTGAACGTGCTTCATCTAGAACTTTATCAATCTCTTTTTCGCTGACCTTCTCTGCGCGAACACGAAGGTCATCAAATTCAAGAACCTCCATGTGTCCACCAAAATGAGTTGTCACCATAGTCATATCTGTTGAAACATCGAGCATTCCTGGGTACACATGGCCCATAATTCCGTGGCGAGAGTTACGCAAAATACTGCGAACCTTTGCCGCTTGAATCCAACTGTGAATTTTTACCCATGCGCGTTCTTCGGCTAAATAACCAGAGACTGAACGAAATGGAACGCCTGCGCGCTCAAATGCGTTAGCCATTTCTGGCAGCGGACATGCGCCGCAATATGCAAGCCATGCACCTGTATCAAAGTTTGCGTGGTCCATCTGCTCACTTGGTTGCAAATTAATAAGAAGTACTGGGGCATTCGCGCGTTGTGCAATTGGAATAAACATTGATGATGTCATATATGTCGTTAGATACATGATGATCATGTCGCAACCAGCTGCGCGCAACTTCTCTGCAGCCGCTGCACCTTCTTGAGGATCAGAGATAAAACCTACATCGACTAGTTCAACATCCATCTTGGATATGCGAGCTGATACAAAGCGTGCAGATTCCTGCAACTGTGGAAGTAACTTAGGAAACTGTGGCCAATATGTTCCAAGACCACCAGCTACTAAACCAACCTTGATTGATTTTTCTGGACGTCGTGCTGGAACCAACCGTGCTGGCGGTGTGGGATTGAGAGTCACAACTAACTCCTTTGGTTATTGAGCTTTTGGCGCAAGGAGTCGAATGAGACCGCAATGATCAACATGAGACCTTGTGCAACGCGCTGCCAGAATGTTGGAACATCTAACAAAATCAAACCGTTATTGAGAATACCGATTGTACAAAGTCCCAAGATTGTTCCAAACATCGAACCGCGCCCACCTGCAAGGCTTGCGCCACCGAGAACAATTGCCGTAATTACTTCGAGCTCCAAGCCACGTGCAGCATTTGGATCTGCAGCAGAAAGCTGTGAACAAAGAACTGCGCCTGCAAGTGCGGCGCCAACTGATGAAAGAACGAATGTAATAAAGAGTAAACGGTTGGAGCGAATACCTACAACGCGTGCAGCATTTGGATTAGAACCAATTGCATATAAAGAACGGCCATATGTTGATTTACGTAGAGAAACCGCACCCATTATTGCAATCACGGTAAAGATAAGTACGGGAAGTGGCACACCCCATGGCTGTGATGTTCCGAGCCATTCAAAGTTACGCATCATCACTGTTTGACCATTACCGATAAGCAATGCGATTCCATAAAGAGTAGCCAAACCACCCAATGTTGTAATAAGGGAGTTGACACCAACAACGGTAACTAGGAATCCATTAATGATTCCAAGTGTGAGGCCAAATACAAGTGCAACTGCAAGGCCTACTGCGATGCTGTGCTTATTGACCATATTTGCCATGATCATTCCTGATACTGCAGCAGCAGAACCAACGGATAGATCAACTTGGCCAGCAATCATAAGAAGAGTTCCAGGAATACAAACAATTCCAGTTACTGCAAGGGCGACTGCAATATTGCGAAAGTTCTCAATATCGAAGAAGTATTCACTTGCTACAGAGAAATAAATAAATAGACCCACGAAAAAGGCCATCAATGGTGCAGAAGCTGGAATTGAGCGCTTCTTATCTTTTTCTACCTCTGTTGTTTTAGACATGAACCCATTACCCCTAACTAGCTGCCGATATTAGAGAATTTGCATCAACGGAATTTCCGGTGAACTCTGAAACTATTTTTCCTCGAGACATAACAAGTGCACGGTCTGCAAGGAGCACTACTTCTTCATAATCTGATGTCGCAACAAGTACAGCCATACCGCTCTCTTTTGCTTGGCGGCGAATAATGTCGTAAATATCGCGACGCGCACCAACATCTACGCCTCGAGTTGGCTCAACAAGTAATAGAACTTGAACCTTTGCTTCAAACCAACGGCCAAGAAGAACTTTCTGTTGGTTTCCACCAGAGAGAGTTGCAATTTCTTGGGTTGGCCCACGGCGAGCGCTGATTTTTAGCGCATCAGACCAGCGGCTAAATGCCTTGACTTCATTACCTGCATCAACGAAACCAAGTCGTGACATCGCTTTCCATGATGCAACTGCAAGATTTTCTGCAACAGAACGTGAAGCAAAAGAGCCTAGGCGCTGGCGATCTGCGGGCAAGTAACCAATTCCACTCGAGGATGATTCTTGAGGGCTCTTTGGTTTGAATTCTTTACCAAAGATATGAACGGATCCACCTGTAACTGGTCGAAGTCCATAAATAGATTCCAAAACTTCTGATGAACCAGAGCCAATTTTTCCAAATAAACAGACAACTTCGCCGGCGTTGATTGTCATTGAAACATCATTGAAATCATCACCACTGCTGAAATTCTTTATTTCAAGCCCATTACCGCTTGTAGTTACAGCTGCTGGGCGAGCATTCTTCAGCGCTTCATGGCCAAGCATTGCCGTCACTAGTACTTCGCGCTGAGCTCCTTTGGCATCGACAGTTAGGACTGAATTGCCATCGCGCAAAACTTGTACTCGATCTGCAACGCGAGAAACTTCATCGAGGCGGTGGGTAATGTAAATCATTCCCACGCCTTGTTTCTTCAATTGATCCATAACAATAAATAGGCGCTCAACCTCTGCATTAGAGAGAGCGGCTGTTGGTTCATCCAAAACTAAAATTTTTGCATTCTGTGTCAGTGCGCGTGCAATTTCTAGAATCTGTCGCTCACCAACACGAAGAGATCCTGCTTGTGCATCAACATCAATATCTACTTCTAGGCGCTTGAGAATTTCGCGAGCCTTCTCGCGCATATCGCCCCATGCAACAAAACCTTTACTGCCTGGCCATTGACCTAAGAAAATATTTTCAGCGACACTCAATGATGGAGCATCGTTTAGTTCTTGAAAAATCATCCGAACACCAAGTTGGCGGGCTTGATAAACATCAAGCCGCGCCAACTCAGTATCCGCAATGGTGATCGAGCCGCTAGTAGGTGGAATATCTCCTGCAAGAATTTTTACGAGAGTTGATTTACCTGCTCCGTTTTCTCCGAGGAGTGCAAGCACTTCCCCCGGAGCTAACGTGAGATCAACGCCATGAAGAACTTCAACCCCGTTAAAGGATTTACGAATATCTTTCAAATGCGCTAAATCAACATTCATGCAGATTCATTACCTTTCCTTTAGTACTAACAGAAATGATCAATCAAGTCGTTCTAGGAATGGAAGCTTATTAGCAACCAGTTACCTTGAAGTTCTTATCAATATTTGTTCCATTGATCGCTACGTGCTTGATCTTTAGCTGGAATGGAACTTTCTTTCCCTTGATGAGGTCGATTAGGTATGGAACACCGATCTCGCCGTAACGCTCTGGGAAGTATGCAGTTGCGCCAAGCCAGTGATCGTTTGTCTTGATATCGCACCAAACGGTCTTTTCTGCACCTTGTGAACCTGCATAGATATCCTTTTCGCGACCAACAGCCTTAGCTGCTGAGAATGCGCCTTGGATACCTTGGTCGTTGATTGCAACGACGATGATCTTGTTCTTTCCTGGAAGTGTTGTTAGAGCATCTGGCATAACTTCAAGAGCTTTGTCCAAACGTCCAGCATCGTACTTCTTCAA
>WLDA01000086.1 GCA_009705025.1 Actinomycetota bacterium
CTCTATGAGGCAGCAAATACTCCAATGATTGGTTACCTCAATAATGCTATTCGCGCGAAAGAACTTTTCAAGCGAGATAAAGATTATGTAGTTATGAATGGCGAATTACTTATCGTTGATGAGCACACAGGTCGCATGCTTGCAGGGCGACGTTATAGCGAGGGCCTTCACCAAGCTCTTGAAGCTAAAGAACGCATTGAAATCAAAGATGAAAATCAAACTCTTGCAACCATTACATTGCAGAACTACTTCCGTCTCTATGAAAAGATTTCGGGAATGACTGGTACGGCCAGCACTGAGGCATCAGAATTTCATCAGATTTATAAATTAGGCGTTGTTCCAATTCCTACAAACCGTGAAATGGTTCGCTTAGATCAACCAGACCTCGTTTATAAATCTGAAGCAGGAAAATTTGCAGCGCTTACCCAGGATATTGTCGAACGACATCGCAAAGGTCAACCAGTTTTGGTTGGAACTGTCAGTGTAGAAAAATCAGAAGAATTATCTGGTTACCTACGCAAAGCAGGAGTTCCCCACGAAGTTCTCAATGCAAAGCATCACGAACGTGAAGCAGCAATTATTGCGCGCGCAGGTGTTACTGGCGCTGTAACAGTTGCAACAAATATGGCCGGTCGCGGTACGGACATCATGCTTGGTGGAAATCCAGAGTTCATGGCGGATTATGAATTGCAACGTCGTGGAATCTCACCAGTTGATAATGCTCAAGAATATGAAGCGGCATGGCCAACTGAGATTGCACGACAAAAAGAGGCAGTAAAGACAGGCCACGAAGAAGTAGTAGCACTCGGTGGACTGTATGTATTAGGTACAGAGCGACACGAATCACGACGTATCGATAATCAGTTGCGTGGACGATCAGGTCGCCAGGGCGATCCCGGAGAATCTCGTTTCTATCTTTCACTTCAAGATGAATTAATGCGACGCTTCAATTCAGGAATGGTTGAACGCTTCTTATCTGCTGCCGGAATTCCTGAAGATTCACCTATCGAATCTAAGATGGTAAGTAATGCAATTCGCTCTGCACAAACACAGGTAGAAGCTCAAAACTTTGAAATGCGTAAAAATGTATTGAAATATGACGATGTCATGAATCGTCAACGTCAAGTTATTTATGGAGAGCGTCGCTTAGTCCTTGAAGGAAAAGATATTAAGGATCAGATCGCTGAGTTTGTTGACGAAACATTGATTGCCTATATTCAAGCCGAAACTGCAGAAGGTTATGCAGAAGACTGGGATTTCGAAAAGCTTTGGGCTGCACTCAAATCTATCTATCCGATTTCACTTTCCATCGATGATGTTGAAAGGGCAGCGGGAAGCCGAGCAGGCCTAGATGCAGATTTCTTGATTGGAAAGATCACTGAAGATGTTGCTGCAGCATATGCATCTCGCGAAGCAACACTTGGCGCAGAAGTTATGCGCGAGCTCGAGCGCAAAGTCTTGTTATCAGTATTAGATCGTAAATGGCGCGAACATCTTTATGAGATGGATTATTTGCAAGAAGGTATCGGTCTGCGTGCGATGGCACAGCGTGATCCACTTGTTGAATATCAACGTGAAGGTTTCGATCTATTTGCAGCCATGATGGATGGCATCAAAGAAGAGATTGCTGCGCTTCTTTTCAATGTAGAAGTTACTGTTGAATCTAATGAGAAAATAAATGCAAAGGGCTTAGAAAATAAGCCTGCCCAAGCTGATGCATTGCAATACACAGCTGCGGATGAAAACGGTGTACGGACAACCGGGGATGTTGGTAGAAATTCACCATGTCCTTGCGGATCAGGAAAGAAATACAAGCGTTGCCACGGTGCGGCCCAATAAGTAACTTATAAAAGAGTTAGTGCAGTACATAACCACCGTTTATCAATGCCTTCAAATCTGACAACAAGTGAACGAAGTCTGCCCCCGTATCGAACTGTTACAGTCGATTCGCATATTCCATCCAGAGGTTCACTTTGATGAAGTGTTCTGACTCTGCCAACATCTTGTTGGCTTCCAACATTTCTAAGAAGTTCGTGATAAATCTTTTGGTGACACCATCGAGAAAGCTGAGCAGGTTGCCTTTTACCAGCCCAAATCTCCAAGACACTTACAACAAATTTGAGCGTCCAGGTATGTAACTCAGGCAATTCGGATGCAGATGTTGGTTGCGGTGCAAAATCGGGATCATAATTTTCACCAAAGCATGAAGGGGTTGTAAATAGCATCGCTTTTTGTGCAATCACTTCTACAACTGGTGCTGGAAATAGGTCAAGTACTGGATGGTTCCAGAAATCAGAATGAATAATGGGAGCTGGTTCTAAAACCACGCTCTTATATATTGGTAGTTCATCAAAATAGAGTTGTGTTGTCATAGAGCACAGGTTTCATGAAATTACTGCGCTGCACATCAGCCAAAAGGATGAGTCCATCTCATACTTTTGGATGATTGTGGATAACTTATTTTCATTGTCATCAGAGGCTATTGAGTAGCCCGCATGGTCACATATAAAGAAAAATCTGCATCACGATTACCGCTCGCAATTACCTTAGTAATTGCATCGTTTTTATCTGCTGTCATTCTGGCAGCGACATCAAATCGAGGAGATCAATACTGGATAGCAAAGCACACACTTCTTCCAGGTGCGCTGATTGCTTCCACTGATGTAACAACCGCTAAATTTTCCTTAGGTGAGAATGCTTCTGTATACCTCGATAGGAATGAAAACCCTGTCGGAACTCTTGTTCTGACTCGAATATCAGCAGAGAGCCTTATTGCAAAGGATGCTATTGGCGATGATCTAAGCAATGGTTCAAGCCACCTTGTTCCACTGCGAATAGCTTCCTCTGATCTTCCATCAGCGATCATGAGCGGTGAGACTATTGATCTCTATTGGGTTGATTCGCGTGATAACAATCTGAGTCCATCGCCTCCGACATTAATAGTGAGTGGAATCTATTTAGTTGCAATCGACAAAAGTGGTAAGAATTTTGGAAGCGATAATTCACTCACAGTTTCAGTCGAAGCATCAGATGTACTTAGGGTTCTCAATGCAACAACATATGGTCGTTTAGTGGTTGTGAGCACTCATGGCTGAACATGAATTACCAATAGTTATTACAGCAATTGCTGATGCACAGACAGAAGGTTTTATCGCAAGTGGGTTATTTGCTCAAGGTTGGTCTGTTGTTTATCGAGCACTCGACACCACTTCACTCAAAAAATACATTGTAAGTAATCCTGAAATAGCAAAGAACGCTCTCTTGCTATACACGCCTGATCTTGCAGAGTTGAACCCTGCTTCATCGCTAGAACTTTCTAGGATGGTCAAGCAATCAATTGGATTTTCTAATGATTTAGAGAAGTATCAGAATTATCCAGGGCTATACGAGATTCCTAAGGATCTCACTGAACTCGTAAGTTTGGTCCGCGGTTCGATACGAAGCCCTTTGATTCGTCAGCAATCCCCAGTTCAACATTCAACTAGACGGGCGCAGGTAATAGCGATTGGTTCAGCTGGAAGCGGAGTTGGTTGTACGACAGTTGCAATAAATATTGCAATGGAACTCAGTGTGCTTGAAAAATCAACACTACTAATCGATGCTAATTTTAGAGCTCCTTCAATTGCAGTTTTACTCTCACTTCGAAATCTACTCACTGATGAAGGCTGGCGAAGTGTCGCACCTCAACTTTCAATTTCAGAAATAACTCAACTTCGCTCTAATAGCATCGACGAATTGATGGCACGAGCAATAGATGAATTTGATCAAATAATTATTGATTTAGGTTCTATCTCCGGTTTATCAAATCGGCTTACTGATCAACGTTGGACCTCGAAGATGACAACATGGTCTTGCGATAATGCAGACGAATTGTTGATAATTTCGAAGCCTGATTTGTTAGGCGCACATAGATTGGATCAAGTTCTAATATTGCTAGAAAAGACAGCAATGCGTGCAAAGTTAGGATTTTTACTCAATATGAAATCTCAAGGCAAAAAAGGCGATGGTGAAGAGGCGCGCTTCCTTTCATCTATCACTCCACTTCGCCCAGGGAGCATGCGTGTGCTCGCACGTGATGGAAGGTCCGTACAGGCGAGTGAGGAGGCTCGTTCTACTCTTATCGAAGCAAATGAGCGTTCACCTCTAAGGAAATCTCTTGCAAAGATTGCAAGTGAATTGGCTCGGTAATCTCCAATATAATTACCGAATGCGCGCATATCTTCCCCTATCTCCTTCAGATATTGCCCTGTTCCTTTCATCTAAATCAATTCAAGTATCAAAGTTGTATGCCCCAACTATCAAATTTCTAACGGACAATGTTGGCCATGATGAAGAAGAGATCGAATACATGCTCTCTTTACTAGCTGCACGTGATGCTATGGAAATGGTTAGTAGTAATCCAAAAGTAGGTACATTGCTTGCTTTAGAGATTGAAAGTAAAGAGATCGCGGTGGAAGAAACTGATTCAATCGCGCTAACGGGGGAACTGGTCTGGGATCGCGTTGAGTGCCTATTTACTTGCATTCTCGATGAAGAGGGCGATATCGAACTTACGTGGTATGCCACTCAGGAAATTGAAGATCAATTAGCACGTATTGCTAGCGGGAATAAATAAGAGATGCAACAGTTCGACAATATACTTCAAAGCCGAAGTTCAATTACACCAGAGCAATCTCACCGCTTACGCGAACTTATAGC
>WLDA01000087.1 GCA_009705025.1 Actinomycetota bacterium
ACCAGTGCCACTAAATAAAGAGTCCAATTTGTCTTCATATCTGTGATGCTTGTTAGTTCATTTAGAGATGGCAGTGAATCCCTTTGCAGATATACAAAGGCGGCAACAATTAGCGTGAGAATGCCGCGGAAAAAATCCATGGCAACGATGATCTTTCGACGATCTACTCGGTCAGTAATAACTCCTGCCGGAAGAGTAAAAATGAGCCAAGGAAGCCTCGATGCAACTGCTGCCAGTGCAATAAGTATTGGTGAGCGAGTAATGGCGGATGCAAGCCAAGGATAGGCAACAGTGGAAATACCATCGCCCAGATTTGAAATGGCGGTGGCACTCCACAATTTCCAGTAAGAACTGCCTAGCTTTTTTCTCATGGTGCCTCCACTTGGGCGGTATCGAGTGAGTAGATGAATCTAAAGGATGCAAGGCAAATAAGTGTTGCGCCTAAACCGCCCACGATAAATGGAAGACGTAGATCCATCGTTGCAATCCATCCCCCAACGAGTGAACCAATTGGCATGAGACCCCACACAAATGTGCGCCGTGCACCGTGGACTCGTCCAAAGAGTTCGTTTGGAATCATTGTTTGGTAACTGGCCATAAGCAAAATATTCCAATTAGTAATAAAGAATCCAATAGCAAAGCTAAATAATAAAAAGAGATAAACGTTTGTTGAAAAACCTGTTGCAATCATTGAAATACATGAAGTTGTAATTGAAATAGCCATGACTGGACCGCGTCCCCATCTAGTAGATAGTCGTGGCGCTAATAGTCCTCCAAGTACACCTCCGCCGCCTTGAATTGCCATTATCAAGCCGAATGAATGAGCGGGCACATTGATAACTTTGAGAATGAAAAGAACAGTTGTTGACGTAGATAACGATGCAAAAAAACCAATACTTGTAGTGATAAAGACGATTTTGCGAATTCTCTTATGGGCAAACATAAATTTGAGACCGATGGAAAGATCTTCTTTGAAAGTAGATTCTTTTCGCTCTGAACTCTTATTCAAGTCTTTTACTAATTGTGAAGGTACTAGCAGGATAAGAATCGTTGCAATCACAAACCCTGCACTATTTGCGATAAAGGGAATAACTATTGCAATTGAATAGAGCAGCCCACTTATTGGGGCTCCGATAAATTCTTGGATCACAGTTTCTGCAACCTGTAGGCGAGAATTTGCTCGCTCTAAATTTTTCTCTTCAACTACTTGAGGGATAAGTGATTGAGCGGTGGTATCGACTAATACTTCACAAATACCAATTACAAAAGTAGCTAGATACAGCCAGTAAATCGTCATTGAATCAGTAGCTATAAGTAGTGCGACCATCGCTGTGATAAGAAAGCGTGTTGCATTAGCGCCTGCTAAAGCGAGTCTTCGATCAACTCGATCTACAAGGCCACCGATAGGTATTGCGAAAAAAAGCCAGGGCAACATCACTAAGGCGCTCATGAGCGAAATTAATAACGGACTATCGGTAAGGGTGACTGCTAATAACGGCGCTGCAACTTTGAGTAATCCATCAGCCAAGTTGGTAGTCATGCTTGCTACCCAAATTCGGTCAAATGCAGGACCGAGAGATAGATCAAATCTGCTTTTCATCACTACCTCCAATCCGTATGTATACCCTAAGATTTTCGGATGAGTAAACATTCAAGCGTAGATGCCGACTTCCTAGCACTTCCATTAGAGGCAACATCGGATGCAGCAATTGCTACTGCGCAATCACTTGGGGCATCACATGTTGATGTTCGAATCGAGAAGACTCGCACCGGATTACTTCAGCTGCGCGACGCAAAACCTGAATCTCAAAGTGATGATTCAGTTGTTGGCCTTGGTGTTCGCGTTATCGTCAATGGCGCATGGGGTTTTGCATCCTCACCTTCAATCTCCGTTTCTAAAGCGCAAGAGCTAGCCGGTATTGCAGTTGCAATGGCGAAGACAAGTAAGCCACTTGCAACAGAGGAAGTAGCACTTGCTCCGGAACCCATATATGCAAAGAAACAATGGGTTTCTAGTTATGAAATAGATCCATTCGAAGTTGCGGACTCTGAAAAATTGGACCGCCTTGCATCATTGAGTAATAAATTATTAGCATCAAAGTCAGTCAATCACGCCAGCGCGTACACAATGTATGTAAAAGAGCAGAAGCACTATGCAGATTCATTAGGTACAAGTACTACACAGCAAAGAGTTCGAGTCCATACTCAAATAGAGGGCATCTCTGTTGGAGATCATGGTTTTGAATCCATGCGCACACTTGCCCAACCTGCAGGATTTGGCTGGGAATGGATGAGTAATAACGTTTATGACTGGGACGCAGAAATTGATGAACTTCCAACACTTCTTGCTGAAAAAGTTGCTGCACCTTCTGTAACACCAGGAAAATACGACTTACTTATTCATCCTTCAAATCTCTTTCTCACAATTCATGAGTCAATTGGCCATGCAACAGAGCTAGATCGCGCAATTGGTTATGAAGCAAACTATGCGGGTACTTCATTTGCAACTGTTGATAATCTCAATAAATTGCAATACGGATCAGAAAAAATGCATGTAACCGGAGATCGCAATACTGAACATGGTTTGAGCACTGTGGGCTGGGATGATGAAGGTGTTGCTGCTCAGCGCTGGGACATCATCAAAGATGGCGTGCTCGTTGGATATCAAACAGATCGCCGCATTGCAGCGCGCGTAAATCAGGAACGAAGCTTTGGATGCGCATTTGCAGATTCGCCATCGCACGTTCCAATTCAGCGCATGCCCAATGTTTCATTGCAACCAGATCCACAAGGGCCAACTCTTGAAGCAATGATCTCTTCAATGGAAGATGGAATATATATTCGCGGTGACAAATCGTGGTCTATCGATATGCAACGTTATAACTTCCAATTTACAGGTCAGCAATTTCACAGAGTAAAAAATGGAAAGATTGTTGGCCAAGTAAAAGATATGGCCTATCAAGCAACAACTACTGATTTCTGGCGCTCAATGAAAGTTATTGGCGGCCCGTCCACCTATGTATTAGGTGGTGCCTTCAATTGCGGCAAAGGCCAACCTGGCCAAGTTGCACCCGTTAGCCATGGGTGCCCTGCCGCGATATTTGAAAAAGTAAATGTACTCAACACAGTAGAGGAGGCAGGCGCATGATTTCTGCACAAGATCTAATCGAGCGAATCACAACTGCTGCTACAAGTGATGATTGCATTGTCATTGTTACTGAAACAAGCCAGGCAAATCTTCGCTGGGCAAATAGCACACTCACTACTAACGGCGTCATTCTTCAAAGAAGTATTACCGTTATTGCATTTGTTGCTGTCGATGGCGGAATGTCTGCAGGAGCAGTAACGCGAACAGATATTTCTGCAAATCAAGTTGATGCGGTTCTCAAGGAGGCAATTGCATCTGCACGTTCAGCAGGAGCGGCCGATGATGCAGCTGAGATTGCTAAGAATGTTTCTTTTGGTAATTGGAGCGAAGCGCATAATCCAACAGGCCCCGATGTATTTGCAAAGGTTGCACCTGATCTTGGTGACATGTTCAAGCGCTCTGTTACTGATGGCATAGAACTTTTTGGTTATGCGGAGCACACACACAAGACAACGTGGGTTGGTTCTAAAGGTGGGATCCGCGCACGTTACGACCAACCTGCAGGTCGTGTTGAAATGACTGGAAAATCTCACAATCGCACACGTTCAACATTTGAAGGCGTCGCAACAAGAGATTTCTCCAATGTTTCAATTGCAAAAGTAGATGCAAAGATTCGCGAGCGTTTGCAGTGGCAAGCAAATAAAATTGATATTCCTGCAGGAAAATATGACACTGTTTTACCTGCGAATGCAGTCGGCGACCTTGTTCTATACATGCTTTGGAGTGCAGGTGCCCGTGACGCCTTTGAAGGTCGCTCTGCCTTTAGCAAGAAAGGTGGAGGTACTCGCATCGGAGATCTTCTTTCCTCGCTACCTCTACATATCTACTCAGATAGTGCTTATAAGGGCTTGGAATCAATTCCTTTTGTTGCAAATGCAGCAAGTAGTTCACTGAGCTCAGTATTTGATAACGGACAAAGCCTAAAACGAAATGACTTCATTACCAGCGGAAAACTTATTTCGCTTGCACAAACACAGTCGTCATCAAAAATTACTTCACTTCCTTACACACCAGTTGGCGATAATCTGATTGTCAGTGTTGATGGTGCATCAGGTTCTATGGAAGATCTCGTCAAGAAAGTCGATGACGGCCTACTTCTAACCACCATGTGGTACATCCGAGAAGTTGATCCAAGTTCACTTCTGCTCACCGGTCTAACTCGCGATGGCGTTTACCGAGTCAAGAATGGTGAAGTAATTGGAGCAGTCAATAACTTCCGATGGAATGAATCTCCTATTGCAATGCTTTCTAGAATTTCTCACGTCGCATCAACTGAGATTACGCAACTTCGCGAATGGGCAGATTACTTCGACCGCTGTGCAGCACCTGCAATGGTGATCAAAGATTTCAATATGTCCACAGTAAGTCCTGCAAACTAAAACTACTTCTTTAGTTTGAAGCCCTTAGGACATACTGGCTTTAGTGCTGTTATCTTCTTTGTAGTTTTTCCCAACAAGCAGGTAATAGTGCGCTTGGCAGAATTTCTTACAGGAGTAACAACTGCTGGTTTGACCTCTTCCTTTACAGGCTC
>WLDA01000088.1 GCA_009705025.1 Actinomycetota bacterium
CGCGAAATAACTGCCCAGTCATCTTGAATTCCTGCACGAAGAACAGCGACAGGATTGTTATCTCTTTTTAGAATGTAATAACGTGCTGGAGTTTTCTCCATAAGATTTAGTAATTGCTCATCACCTTGTACCGAAAGCCATTCTGGATTACACGAGTTACTTATTTCAAGAATTGAATCAGATTTGATTTCTGATATTCCTATATCAGCAACTTGAACTTGTGCTCTGAGTTTTTCTCTCCACCCGTGCGCTAATAAGTAAGTGAACAACTCTTCATAAAGTGGCAAAGGTAGATGGAATATGGGTTCAAGGTCACGATGCGCATAAAAAGTAATTACATCCTGGATTGCTTCGTCAATATTTTTTTCTGGTTCACCATATGGGGGAGCGCCTTGGGGTAATACAGAATTAGCCCGCATCGTGTATTTGCCACTTGCACGAAAAAGCCATTCTCCATGCATGATCTGTTCGGTTGCACTCCATGTTGAATTGAGCAGCTTTTCAAGTTCAATTATTCGAATCGAAAGAGGCGCACCCTTTCCGGCCATCTGTGGAACTTGAATAATCTCGCGGTAAATCGCAATCTCGTTTTGTGAGAATGTGATTTCACGACCATCTTTATGGCGAAGCGTTGATGGCGATTCCAGTATTCCGACGATATCTCGGTAGCCACCATCGACATCATGAAGACGGATGGTAAGGCGCTTGCCGATGTGATCCATCAACCCCGTAGCACCTGTCCACTTCATGGGATAACGATAATCGCCCAGCCTCATCTCGCACCTTTTTCTACTTTGTGATTAGAATCAGGGAGTTATTTACTGACAATGAAGGAGCCCTACCGTGACCTACGTGATTGCCGAGCCATGTGTCGATGTAAAAGATAAATCTTGCATCGAAGAATGTCCTGTGGACTGTATTTACGAAGGTAATCGCATGCTCTATATCCAACCTGATGAGTGCGTTGATTGCGGTGCCTGCGAGCCAGTGTGCCCAGTTGAAGCGATTTATTATGAAGACGATGTGCCATCACAGTGGAAAGATTTCACAAAGGTCAATACAGAATTCTTCGTCGAGATTGGATCACCAGGTGGTGCAGGCAAAGTTGGCCTCGTCAATAGTGATCACTCAGAGGTTGTAGCACTTCCACCTAAGAGCGAGTAAAAGTTTTTGCGCTCCTCACTTCCAGATTTCCCCTGGGATGCACTTGCTCCTTATGGGGAGGTTGCGCGAGGACATGTCGGTGGAATTATCGATCTTTCGCAAGGCACTCCCGTTGATTCAACTCCAGATTTCATACAGAGCAAATTTCGTGAGTCATCAAATTCTCCTCGTTACCCAGTAACGGCTGGAACTCCAGAATTACGCGAAGCCATGAGAAGTTGGGCGCTCAATCACCTGGGTGCAACTGGTGACTTCGATGTTTTGCCACTTATCGGTTCTAAAGAATTAGTTGCATGGCTTCCAACAATTTTAGAATCCAAGAAAGTTTTGATTCCAGAAGTTGCATATCCGACTTATAACGTTGGCGCCATTATTGCTAGCGCGCAAGCAATTACGGTCCCTATTGAAGCAGCAAATTGGCCAGCTGCCGATTTAGCGTGGATAAATTCGCCGTCAAACCCAACTGGGCAAGTACATTCAGATATCGAAATTGAAAGTGCAATCAGCTGGTCTCGAAAGAATCAATCAGTTTTAGTCTCTGATGAGTGTTACTTAGATTTTGGTGATTCTTCTCAAGGGCGTTCAGTGCTTGCCATTGCACAGGGCAATAATACAAATCTGCTCGCCGTTCATTCGCTTTCCAAGCGTTCCTCAATGGCGGGTTACCGTGGCGCAATCCTTATCGGTGATCCAAAGCTCATCGCTACCATTCGCGAGTTCCGCAAACATGCCGGCATGATGGTTCCACTTCCAGTTCAAAATGCAATGGTTGTAGCTCTCGGTGATGAAACACATGTTGAGCAACAGCGCGCAAGATATAACAAACGTCGCGCACTTCTTGCGCCAGCACTTGTACGCGCTGGATTTTCAATTCACTTTTCACATGCAGGTCTATATATCTGGTGTACTCGCAATGAAGATGCGTGGAAGAGCGTTGGCTGGCTAGCAGAATTAGGAATATTGGCCACGCCAGGTTCTTTCTATGGTGAAAAGGGTGCCTCTCATATCCGAGTTGCACTGACTGCAACGGATGAACAAATTGCTGATGCGGTCCAGCGAATTGAAAGTGCAGTGAAATAGTCATGGCAGTTGGAATTCTTCTTGTTGGAGGCTTTGGTACGCGCCTTATGCCACTTACTCGACATACGCCAAAACCAATGTTGCCTGTAGCGGGCCTACCAGTGACGCAACATCAATTAGCAATGGCGCGAAATGCTGGAATCACAACTGTTGTTTTAGCGACGTCATACTTATCGGAAGTCTTTATCCCGTATTTTGGAGATGGCTCAAAATTTGGAATGAAATTACTTTATGCTGTTGAAAAAGAACCATTAGGAACTGGCGGAGCGATTCGCAATGCTGCAGATTTACTTGGCAGAGATGAGTCCATAGTAATATTCAATGGAGATGTGCTGAGTTCACATAATCTACGTGGGCAAATAGATTTTCATGACAAAAATAGTGCAGATGTAACCTTGCATCTAACTCAGGTTGATGATGCTCGTGCCTATGGGTGCGTGCCAATGGATTCAAATGGGCGAGTTACTGCATTTCTTGAGAAAATGGAAAATCCGCCAACCAATACGATCAATGCTGGATGTTATGTTTTTAGCCCATCCGTTATTGATGAAATCGCACCTAATACAGTTGTAAGTATTGAACGTGAAACTTTTCCACACTTAGTTTCTTCCGGTAAGAAAGTATTTGGATATCTGGATCAGAGTTACTGGCTAGATATTGGAACTCCTAAAGCGCTTATGCAAGGCTCTCGTGATTTAGTAAGCGGAGTTGCAGATGCACTTGCACTTCGTGACGCAAAAGTACTGAGCCATTCACCGCAATCAGTGGTCATGGATGGCGCAAAGATCGATACCAGCGCCACGATTTCAGGGGCTAGTGCCATAGGTCCAGGCTCGATAATTGGAGCTGGTGTCCATATTGATGGATCGATTATTGGTAGCGATGTTGTCATCGGCGAGGGCGCAACAATTACGGATTCGTTCATCGCATCAGGGACGCATATTGAGAAGAATTCTCAAATTTCGGGTAGTTATTGCGAAAAAGGGGAGATATCTTTATTAAATCTCTAATTCTTGAGATTTTGAGCGTGATTTTCTGAAGATAGTTTGCATTCCGACTTGACTTACGGGAGTTACAAGCGTGTAATTCACCTCTAGAAGGTTTTTTCCAACAGGGAAAAGGCCCAAAGCTCGTAAGGAGAATCGGTATGCCGATCCGACCTGAAGCTAATCCCCAAGCAGGTATCACCAGTGGACCAACAATCAAATTAGAGAGCGGCGAGAGCATTGAGCTTTCCTGGCAAGAGCGCGCTCTTTGTGCCCAGACAGATCCCGAAGCATTCTTTCCAGAAAAAGGTGGCTCAACTCGCGAAGCAAAGCGCGTCTGCCTTTCATGTGATGTTCGCTCGCAATGTTTGGAATATGCACTTGCTCACGATGAACGTTTCGGTATTTGGGGTGGACTCTCCGAACGCGAACGCCGTCGTCTAAAGCGCCGATCAGCATAGGTTACTAGCCGAAAGGCTAAAGACTATGGTTGAAAAAACCGCGATTGATTTACATCGCGTAACTGCAATCCTTGTCGTACATGATGGTGCTTTGTGGCTACCAGAAGTTGTTGCATCGATTGCATCCCAAAGTAGAAGTGTTGATCAAATCATTGCAATTGATACAGGTTCAATTGATGCATCGCCGAAACTTCTCAAAGGCGCAAAAATTCCAACACTTTCTGCACCACGAGATTTAGGTTTTGGAAGTGCGATACAGCAAGCAGTTGAAAAACTTCCCGCAAGTGTTTCTGGTGCACATGAATGGTTATGGATATTGCATGACGATTGTGCACCAACACCAACCACTCTTGAGAAATTATTAGAAGCTGTTATTGATCGCCCACAAGTTGTTATGGCAGGACCAAAATTACTTGGTTGGCATGACCGTACACATTTATTAGAAGTCGGCGTGAGCATTGCCGGTAATGGCGCTCGCTGGACTGGGCTCGAAAAAAATGAATATGACCAAGGCCAACGAGATGGCATAAGTGATGTCTTATCTGTTAGCACTGCAGGAGCGCTAATTAGAAGAGATGTCTTTGAGGAACTCGGTGGATTCGATCCAGAGCTTGCACTTTTCCGCGATGATGTTGATTTTGGGTGGCGGGCTCGAGTAGCGGGCCATGCTGTAATTGTGGTTTCTGATGCGGTTGCATTTCATGCTCAAGCATCAGCGACAGAGAGAAGATCGATTGATGTTGATGGTGCGTTCTTACATCGCCCTCTTTTATTAGATCGCAGAAATGCAGCCTACGTTTTACTTGCTAACTCGTCGTGGTGGCTATTGCCCTGGCTCTCTATTCAACTTTTGGGTTCGGCAATTGGTCGCGCCATTGCTTACTTAGTTGCGAAGTTACCTGGTTATGCCAGCGATGAACTCTTGGCAGTAGTAACTCTTCTTATTCGTCC
>WLDA01000089.1 GCA_009705025.1 Actinomycetota bacterium
ACGGCTTTATCTAGGAAAAAGATTTCCTTATCAGGGTTATTTTTCGCAAGACGCGAGACAAGGTTGAGCTCTGTACCGATTGCCCATTTACTGCCAGCAGGGGAGTTACTTACAGTTTGAATGATTCTCTCAGTTGAGCCAACTACATCGGCTGCTGATACGACATCGTGCTGGCATTCTGGATGGACTAATACTTGAATGCCTTGTACGCGTGAGCGAATCTCGTTGACTGAATCGAGAGTAAAGCGTCCATGAACGGAGCAATGTCCGCGCCACAAAATAACTTTCGCCTTGTGAATCTGCGCAGGTGTGAGTCCGCCCATTGGTTTCCATGGATTCCATAAAACACAATCATCAAGAGTGAGACCCAGAGATAAGACAGCGGTATTTCTACCTAAATGTTGATCAGGTAAAAAGAGAATCTTTTCGCCCTGTTCTAGTGCCCAGCGCATAGTTTTTTCGGCATTAGATGATGTACAAATTGTGCCACCGTGTTCGCCTGTAAAACTTTTGATTGCAGCAGATGAATTCATATATGTCACTGGAATCGTCTTTGATGCAACGCCAACTTCTTCTAAAGATTTCCAACATTCGTTTACTTGATTTGCTGTTGCCATATCTGCCATCGAACAACCGGCTGCTAAGTCGGGAAGAATAACTTTTTGATCTTTGGATGTAAGAATGTCGGCGCTTTCAGCCATGAAGTGAACGCCGCAAAAAATTACATACTCAGCACTACTTTGCGCAGCAGCTGCTTGAGCAAGTTTGAAAGAGTCGCCAGTGATATCTGCAAAGTCGATAACTTCATCGCGTTGGTAATGATGACCTAGGACAATTGCGCGATCTCCTAATGAGGCACGGGCAATTTTTGCTCGCTCAACAAGTGCGGGGTCGCTAGCCTCGGGCAACTCTCCAGTACATGAGACTCCACGCTGACTTGATAGGTCGCTTCCTTGTCCAAGGAGAAGTAAGTCACTCAATGCCATAGCGCCATTCTCTCGTAGAAATAGTGTTTGTGTCGCCTCAATAAGGGGATGGCGGTAGAGTTATGCCCTGAAACGGGGAGAAAAATGACAACTGAGACAACAAGCACCACAAGCACAACAACAGGAATTGCACTCACAGATGTAGCTGCTGCGAAGGTAGCCGCGCTTCTTGCTCAAGAGGGTCGCGACGATCTCAATCTTCGCGTTGCAGTTCAGCCTGGAGGTTGCTCTGGTCTTCGTTACCAACTCTATTTCGACGATCGCAATATGGATGGCGATGTCATTCGCGAATTCGGCGCTGTCAAAGTTATTACTGACAAGATGAGCGATCCATATCTTTCTGGTGCAACAATTGATTTTGTAGACACAATTGAAAAGCAGGGTTTCACAATTGATAATCCAAATGCACAAGGTTCTTGTGCATGCGGCGATTCATTCAACTAATTTCTCCTGCGTTACACCCTAGTATCGCCTCATGAAAATAGGCGTTGCAGGTTCTGTCGGTATCGACCATCTCATGACCTTCTCGGGGAAATTTACTGATTCCCTTGTTGAAGGTTCTCTTGAGAAAGTCTCTCTTTCATTTCTTGTCGATAGCCTAGATATTCGCCGTGGTGGATGTGCTGCCAACATTGTTTACGGCATGGGAGTACTTGGCCTCAATCCTGTTCTTATTGCAGCAGTTGGCGTTGACTGGGCTGATTACGATGCATGGCTAGTTCGCCATGGCGTTGATACAGCACATGTTTATAAATCCAAGGAGCTATACACATCTCGCTTTATGGTGACAACTGATACTTCGCTCAATCAGATTGCATCCTTTTTCCCAGGGGCAATGAGCGAGGCTCACAATATTGAATTAGCGCCAATCATGGCCAAAACTGGACGCTTCGACATGGTTGTTATTTCACCTGATGATCCGCAAGCAATGCTTCACCACTCAGAAGTCTGTCGCAGCGAAGGAATTGCATTTGCTGCCGATCCATCACAACAGATGGCGCGAATGAATGGTGATGAAATCAAACTTCTTATTGATGGCGCAACATATCTATTTCTCAATGAATATGAGCTCGCACTCGCTATGCAAAAAACGGGCTGGAGTGATGCGCAAATTTTGTCTCGTGTGAAATATCGAGTTGTCACTCATGGTTCAAATGGTGCAGTCGTTGAAGGTATAGGTACAGATGTAATCAAAGTTGGCGTGCCTAAAGAGAAAGCCAAGATTGATCCCACTGGAGTAGGCGATTCCTTCAGATCAGGATTTATCGCAGGTCTTGCATGGGGACTTAGTCACGAACGATGTGCCCAGTTAGGTTCAATGATTGCAACATATGTAATTGAAACTCTAGGTACACAGGAGTATCGATTTACAAATGAAGAGTTCGTTGCACGATTCAAAGAGGCATATGGCGATAGTGCTGCTGCTGAAATTGCAGCCCACATAGGAAAGCCGAACTAATTACTTTTTAGTTATCTGAAAAGATTCTTCACTGATTTTAATTGCAGAATTATTTGTCATGCGCGCCCATGCCAACAAATCGGGAAGTGTTGCTGGATCATCGCTAAGCAAAAGAATTGATACACCTGACTCAACGCTTGCTATAGCTGCAGCGCAATCAATAATCGGCGCAGGACAGCGTTTTCCGCGACTATCTACTTCCTTCAATTTCTAGCCCGCATTTGCGCAACTGATTCGATGATTGCAGTACCTAATTCCTCAATCTCATCGCTAGTGGTTCCTCGATGAATCGTCACTCGAATATTGCCGTGAGTGAGTATTCCCATCGCAGCAAGTACGTGACTTGGAGCTAAATCATCAGATGTACATGCCGAACCTGAGTCCAGATCAAAGCCTCTAATGGAAAGTTCACGCAGAAGTTCCTCACCATGACAATATAGAAATGAGAATGAGCTGATATTGCCTAGAGATGAATCGAGTTCTCCAGCAATGTCACAATCACTTACAGAACTTGCGATTCGCAAACGTAGTTGCGCACTCAAGTCACGCAATCTCATATCTTCACTTAGATCAGATTTCCAAGCCTCAAGTGCAACAACCGAGGAAAGGAGAAGTGGTAATGAATAACTCTGCGGAACTCGTGAAATTCCAATGTGGGGCAGCGGATTTTTCCAGACTTTAGAATTACGTATAGCAAGGATTCCTATTCCCGAAGGCCCAGCCCACGATCCCGAATCAAATATTGCGCTATCCCATCGCGATGGAAGAAGTGATGCATCAGGGGTAGTTGTTGCATCACATGCAATGAGGCAATCAGGAAAGAGCTTTACTACTTCATCCGTGGCAGTGATGATTCCAGTTTCACCATTAGCGATTTGAAGGGCTAATACACCGGGTTGCGAATTTTGGGCGATATCAAGATTGCCTCGAATATCAACTGGAAGTTCTACAGGGTCGAAAGAGCGAGCAGTTGCGATGACCTCACTTCGAGAAGTCGCGCAATAGAAAATCTTTGTCTTAGGGGATGTAGCCAGTCCAGCGATCGATAAATAATGGCCCAATAGCGGTTCGCCTAGAATTTCAATCTCATCAGAGCGAAGTGATAACTGATGTGCGATCGATTCCAGGGCTTCTTGGCGCATGTGGTGCGCCTTTGAAGAGGATGAAGAAAGTTTGCGTGGATCAGCCCAGCCGGCATCAAAGGCAGCCAAGAGCGCCGCCTCTGCTTTGGGATGAAGAGGGCTCTCTTTTCTAAAATTTCCTGTGACACGAACCACCTGCGTGAGATTACTATCGATTAGGCAGTACGCGTAAATACGCCACTATTCTTAGCCTATGTTGAAACAGCGACCACAGGCGCCTTCTCGAATAATCGCATTATTTCTAATTGCGCCGGCGCTTCTAGTACTTACTGGTTGCTCACAAGTCTCTGGACTCGGATTTGAAGAAAACCTTTCGAGTGTCAACGACATTTCACTCTCACTATGGCAAGGCGCATGGATTGCGGCGGGAGTCGTAGGACTTATAACGTTGATCTTGATTGTTTGGCCAGCGATATTTCACCGCAAGAAAGTTGGCGCTCCAGAATTTCCTAAGCAGACCCAGTACAACGTTCCGGTTGAAATTGCTTACACAATTATTCCATTCATCATTGTTGCCGTTCTTTTCTATTTCACTGCAGTCAAAGAGAGCCAGATTGTTGAGAAGTCACCGACAACTGTTGCTCATGAAATTGGCGTCGAGGGTATTCAGTGGTCGTGGCAATTTTCATATCCAGAGGCTGGACCAAAAGCGATAGTTACTGGAACTCCCGCACAACCACCTACTCTCTATGTTCCACTCGGAGAGCGCGTTCGCTACACAATTACTTCAAATGATGTTGTGCACGGATTTTGGATTCCTGCTTTCATGATCCAAATACAAAATCTTCCAGGTGTTACAAACCATCTTGAATTTACCGCCAACAAACTTGGCACTTATCCAGGTCGCTGCAACATTCTTTGCGGAAGAAATCACACACAAATGATTTTTAGCGTCAAAGTAGTAACACCATCCGAATATAAGAGTTATCTTGAAACATTGAAGGCGGCGAACGTATGACAACCTATGCACAGCGTCCAACAGTTGCCTCGGCTGGAT
>WLDA01000009.1 GCA_009705025.1 Actinomycetota bacterium
ACTCGCTCAAGTAAGTTCGACACTAAATCGTTATCCAGATCGCGATGCAATTGCGCTGCGTAAATCCCTTGCCAATTTCATAAACGAGTTATCAAAGACTTCTTTTGACCACAATTCCATGTGGGCCGCTAATGGAAGTAACGAGATTATCCAATCCATTTTCTTGGCATTTTCAGGCGGTAGCGCACTTGGCTTTACGCCCTCATATTCAATGCACCCACTAATATCAAAAGTCACATCTGTTCAATGGGTAGATGGTGCTCGAAATATTGACTTTACATTCAATATTGATCTGGCAATTGCTCAAGTCAAAGAATTGAAACCACGACTTACCTTTATCACAACGCCAAATAATCCAACGGGAGATGCCATATCCATCGGCGATATCGAGCGCTTAGCTACGGTCGTGTCGTCAATCGGAGGCTTACTCATTGTCGATGAAGCGTATGCAGAATTCTCTCAAGAATCATCTGCAGTAACTCTTATTGATTCTCACCCCCATCTCATTGTTATTCGAACAATGAGTAAAGCTTTTGCTTTTGCAGGTGCACGAGTTGGATATTTAGTAGCGCACCCAAAGGTTATTGATGCAATGACTCTAGTTCGTTTGCCGTATCACCTCAGTGCACTAACTCAGAGCGCAGCAGTTGTCGCTCTAGAATTTCGCAAGGAACTCCTAGCCACTGTGGCAACACTGGTGAGTGAGCGAGAGAGAGTGGTAACAGCACTTCATGGTTTTGGTCTACATACAATCCCTAGTAGCGCGAACTTCGTGCTTTTTTCTGGATTTGGCCAAAGTGCGCCACAATTATGGCAAGCGATGCTCGATAAAGGCATTCTCATACGCGATGTGGGATTATCGGGTTATCTCAGAGTAACAATCGGCAATGTAGCCGAGAATAATCTTTTTCTTGAAAAACTACAGGAGATACAAAATGAGACAAGCCAGAGTTGAACGTAAGACTAAAGAATCACACGTCCTCGTAGAGCTCAATCTCGATGGTGACGGAAGCATCTCTGTCGATACAGGCGTTCCATTTTTTGATCACATGATGTCTCAACTTGGTAAGCATTCTGGTTTCAATCTAACAATCAAAACAACGGGCGATATCGACGTTGATTCACACCACAGCGTTGAAGACACATCCCTTGCTTTTGGCCAAGCGTTGCGCGAAGCACTAGGGGATAAAGCTGGAATTCGTCGCTTTGGAGATTCAATGGTTCCACTCGATGAAGTTTTAGTTCAAGCTGCAGTAGATCTTTCAGGTCGTCCATATCTCGTGCATCGCCAACCTGAAATTGTTGAACTCATCGGAACTTTTGATACAACACTTGGAAAACATATTTGGGAATCCATCGTCGCTGAAGCACATATTGCTCTACATATTCGCGTACTTGAAGGTCGAAATGCACATCACGTTTTTGAAGCGCAATTCAAAGCGGTTGCTCGCGCACTTCGTGATGCTGTTTCACTCGATGGTCGTGTTGCAGGTATTCCATCAACAAAAGGTTCTCTTTGATCGCGATTCTTGATTACGGATCTGGCAATCTTCGTTCAGCACAGCGCGCATTTGCAACAGCTAGCGACAATGTCATTCTTACATCTGACTTTGATGAAGCCATTGAAGCAGATGGTTTAGTCGTTCCAGGTGTCGGTGCATTTGCAGCATGCATGAAAGGCTTAGAAGCAGTCAAAGGCTCAGAAATTATTCGCAAGCGCAAAGAGCTAGAGCGTCCAACATTGGGCATCTGTATTGGGATGCAAATTCTGTTTTCAGAAGGATTAGAGCATTCCGAAAGCGGTTCACATGCAGGAGTTGGAATATGGAAGGGGCAAATATCTAAAGTTGATGCTCCTATATTGCCGCACATGGGTTGGAACTCAGTAGAAAGTGCCACGCATTCCACATTGTTCAAAGGTATTGAAAATGAGTCTTTCTACTTCGTGCATTCCTATGCTGCGAAAAGTTCACCATCTTCGAATGCAACATGGACGACCTATGGAGAAAAATTCCTTTCGGCAATAGAAGATGAATATGTAAGCGCTACGCAATTCCATCCGGAGAAGTCGGGTCGTGCAGGATTAGCGCTAATAAAGAATTGGGTGAAATCTTTATGAGTTATTTGGAACTTTTACCTGCAGTCGATGTCAAAGATGGACGCGCAGTGCGGCTAGTGCAGGGCGAGTTAGCTCGCGAAAGTGTTTATGGATCACCATTAGAAGTAGCACTCGAATTTCAAGCTGCTGGGGCGGAATGGTTGCACTTGGTAGATCTCGATGCCGCATTTGGTCGTGGAGAAAATAGCGAACTTCTTGCATCGGTTGTAAAAGCCTTAGATATCAAAGTCGAACTCTCTGGTGGTATTCGCGATGACGAGTCATTGCGCAGAGCTCTTGCTACAGGATGCACGCGAGTGAATTTGGGAACTGCTGCACTTGAAAATCCTGAATGGACTGCGCAAGTAATTTCGCAATATGGAAATCGCATTGCTGTTGGTCTCGATGTTCGTGGCCACACACTCGCTGCTCGTGGCTGGACTAAAGAGGGAGGCGATTTATTCGAAACAATAGAACGCCTAGATCGAAATGGTTGCGCAAGGTATGTAGTTACAGATGTGGCTAAAGATGGAACTCTCATGGGTCCAAATTTTGAATTACTCAAAGAAGTTTGTGCGGCCACAAACAAGCCCGTTGTTGCTAGTGGTGGGATTTCATCGATTGCAGATATTGAAGGATTGGCACAACTGCGCTCATTTGGAGTCGAAGGCGCAATAGTTGGCAAAGCCCTTTATGCCGGTGCGTTTACATTACAAGAAGCTCTGAAAGCATCTGGAAAATGACACTTTCCATTCGAATTATTCCTTGTCTCGATGTCACAGATGGACGTGTTGTCAAAGGAGTTAATTTCACGAACCTTGTAGATGCAGGGGATCCAGTTGAGATGGCATCTCTCTATGACAGCGAGGGTGCAGATGAGCTCACGTTCTTGGATATTTCAGCAAGTAGCAGTAATCGCGAAACTACTCTTGATGTCGTAAGGCGCACTGCTGAGCAAGTTTTTATCCCACTCACCGTAGGAGGCGGAATACGAAGTGTTGATGATGTAGATCGACTCTTGCGAGCAGGGGCGGATAAAGTCTCAATTAATACCGCAGCAATAGTTAGACCTGAACTTATTGCAGAGATTGCAGATCGATTCGGTTCGCAAGTATTGGTGCTCTCTGTTGATGCACGGCGGGCTCGTACTGAATCTGGTTTTGAAGTAACAACACACGGCGGTCGAGAAGGAACTGATATCGATGCACTTGCATGGGTTGAAAAAGCATGTGCACTTGGTGTTGGTGAAATTTTATTGAATTCTATGGACGCAGATGGCACACGGGCTGGTTATGACATTGGAATGATCACTGCGGTTCGCGCAATTTCTAAAGTCCCGCTAATTGCAAGTGGCGGTGCTGGAACACTTGAAGACTTTGCGCACGCCCTTGATGCAGGAGCTGACGCGCTTCTTGCTGCCAGTGTCTTTCACTTTGGGATACACCGAATCGGGGATGTGAAGCGCTATTTGGATGCTCAGGGATATTCCATTCGCATGAGCACATCCAAGTAAGGCAGAATCTGACCATGGCGCGCATCGAACTCTCTGCAGAGATTTACTCTTTGCTCAAAGATGGCGACTCGTTAATCCCAGCTATCGCTCAAGATGTAAAAACACACGAAGTATTGATGTTGGCGTATATGAATAAGGAATCACTTGCGGCAACTCTAAGCACTGGGCGAGCAACGTATTGGTCTCGCAGTCGCAATGAACTATGGATCAAAGGTGCCACTTCTGGTCATACACAAGAGGTTCATTCAATTTCACTTGATTGCGACGGCGATGCACTTCTATTACAAGTAACTCAAGTTGGCGCCGCCTGTCACACTGGCGATGCGACATGTTTTCATCAAAATATTGAAATGAAATCACAAGGATGAATCGCGAAGAATTTCGTGAACATGCGCGCACGAACAATGTAATTCCAGTCTTCAGGAAATTGTTAGCAGATGGTGAAACTCCACTTGGAATTTATAGAAAACTTGCAAAGAATTTACCAAACACATTCTTGCTCGAATCTGCCGAGCACGGTGGCGCTTGGTCACGTTATTCATTTATTGGCGTGCGAAGTCAAGCAACACTGACAGAGCGAGATGGAAAAGCCTTCTGGGAAGGAAATCCACCAGCAGGTGCACCAACGGCAATGGCACCTCTTGAAGCGCTACGGCTCTCTGCCCAGCATTTGAAATCTCCCGTCATTGCAGGGTTACCAACTTTGACCGGTGGCCTCGTTGGCTACATGGGTTATGACAGTGTGCGTAGCCTAGAAAAATTGCCAAATCTGGCAAAGAAAGATTTGCCACTACCTGAATTGAACTTCATGCTTACCAGCGATATCGCTGTTATGGATCACGCTGATGGAACTCTTATTTTGATTGCGAATGCAATCAATTGGGATGGCAGTACCGACAGAGTTGATGAAGCGTATGACGCTGCTGTTGCACGACTAGATCGAATGCAAGAAGAGCTTGCACAATCGATTCCATCTGCAATTTCAGAGATCAATTCATACAATGTTCCAGATGTTGAAACAACAATGACGAGTGCGCAGTACAAAGAGAAGATTCTCAAAGCTAAAGAAGAAATTGTTGCGGGGGAGGCGTTTCAAATTGTTCTTTCTCAACGCTTTGCGACCCCGTGCACTGCAGATGCCATAGATGTGTACAGAGCCTTACGTCTGCACAATCCAAGTCCGTATATGTATCTCTTTAGATTCAATGGTGGAATAAATATTGTTGGCTCAAGCCCGGAGGCGCTTGTCAAAGTTACAAATAGAGGCGATCACAAAGAAGTTATGGTTCACCCGATTGCTGGAACACGTAAGCGATCCGTTATTCCAGAAGAAGATCATCGATTAGGTGAAGAATTGCTAGCAGATCCAAAAGAACGCGCAGAGCATTTGATGTTAGTTGATTTAGGTCGAAACGATTTGGGCCGTATTTGCGAACCAGGCTCAGTTGAAGTTGTGGATTTTATGCATATCGAGCGATATTCACATGTTATGCATATTGTTTCAACAGTTACAGGAAAGCTTGCAAAGAAATCTTCACCAGTAGATGCTCTCTTTGCTGTATTTCCAGCAGGAACATTATCTGGCGCTCCTAAGCCACGAGCTATGGAAATTATTGAAGAGCTCGAACCAACGCGTCGTGGAATATATGGTGGCGCTATTGGCTATATAGATTTCACGGGGAATATTGATGCTTGCATTGCGATTCGAACAGCATTGATTTATGAAGGCAAGGCTTACGTTCAAGCAGGTGCTGGAATTGTGGCTGATTCAGATCCAGAATCTGAGAATCAAGAATGTATCAATAAAGCGGCGGCCGTATTAGGTGCAATCAGCGCAGCTCATACTATGAAATCAATATCATGAATAGCGGACTTTCATTAGCAATATCTTTCATTGTAGTTATCGCAATAGTAATTCTTGTGGGAAAACGTTTTCGAATTTCTGCACGCTATGAGAGAAAAGAAAAGATATTGACTCCATGGAACTCTCTGGATCAAGGTATAGATCCAACAGAAAACGATGGTAATAAATGAGCGTTTTAGATTCGATCATTGAAGGAGTAAGAGAAGATTTAGCAATGCGTCGTTTGCCGCTTGCTCAAATCCGCGAAGCGCTAGAAAGTGCACCATCAGTTCGAAATGTTCCTGCCGCATTTGCAGGACCTGATATTTCAATTATTGCTGAAGTAAAACGTTCCTCGCCAAGTAAAGGCGCGCTTGCTCCAATTGAAGATCCAGGCGCGCTTGCAAGCAGATACGAAGAATCTGGAGCAAATGTAATAAGCGTGCTTACAGAACGTCGACGCTTCGGTGGCTCATTGGATGACCTTGATGCAGTTAGAACACGTGTGGATCTGCCAATATTGAGAAAAGATTTCATGGTTGACGAATACCAATTCCTAGAAGCTCGTGCACATGGAGCCGATCTCGTACTTCTCATTGTTGCTGCACTGAGTAAGAACCAGCTCGATGATTATTATCAATTAGCACAAGAATTAGGCATGTCATCATTGATTGAAGTTCATACTCACGATGAATTGGAAAGAGCGCTTGAAATTTCACCCGAGATAATTGGAGTGAACTCTCGCAACCTAAAAACACTTGAAGTAGACCCAGCAGCATTTGCACAACTAATACCTCGTATTCCGACATCGATGGTGCGGGTAGCAGAATCTGGCATCTCCAATCGAAGTGATGTTGAATTTGCCCAAGAACATGGTGCAACCGCAATATTGGTAGGAGAGGCACTTGTGCGCTCAGCGGATCCAGAACTCGCCATGCGCGAATTACGTGGTCATCGGTAGACTCATTTCATGACCACATCGCAATCCACGATTCTTGGACACTTTGGCCAATATGGCGGACGCTTCGTTCCAGAAGCACTCATTGGTGCGTTAGAAGAGCTAGAAGCTGCACATATCAGCGCACTGAAAGATCCAATCTTTCAAGCCGAGCTGGCGCAATTACATCTAACGTATACCGGACGCCCTAGCATCCTCACCGAGGCAAAAAGATTTGCAGAGTATGCAGGTGGAGCGCGAATTCTATTAAAGCGTGAAGATCTCAATCACACAGGTAGTCATAAAATAAATAACGTATTAGGCCAAGCACTTCTTACAAAGCGCATGGGTAAGAAAAGAATCATTGCCGAAACCGGTGCGGGACAGCATGGTGTTGCATCTGCAACAGCTGCCGCGCTTATGGGACTTGAGTGCGTTGTTTACATGGGCGAAGAAGACACTCGCCGCCAATCACTCAACGTTGCACGAATGAAAATTCTTGGGGCCGAAGTTGTTCCAGTTACGACAGGATCTCGAACTCTCAAAGATGCTATCAATGAGGCAATGCGTGATTGGGTAACAAATGTTGAAACAACGCATTACTTACTTGGAACGGTTGCGGGCCCACATCCTTTCCCAACAATGGTTCGTGATTTTCATAAAATTATTGGTGAAGAAGCCAAAATTCAAGTACAAGAACTAGTAGGTCGTCTTCCTGATGCAGTATTGGCATGCGTTGGTGGCGGATCAAATGCAATTGGAATTTTTCATGACTTTATCGGTGATGCATCAGTTCGACTCATTGGTCTTGAAGCAGGGGGAGATGGAGTAGAAACTGGGCGCCACGCAGCAACAATTACCGGTGGCACTGCAGGCGTTCTTCACGGAACTCGTTCCTACGTTCTACAAGATGAGAATGGCCAAACAGTTGAATCACATTCAATTTCTGCAGGGCTAGATTATCCAGGAGTTGGACCAGAGCACGCCTATCTTCATGACATTGGCCGCGCGGAATATCGCGCCATCACTGATGCGCAAGCGATGGAAGCATTCTCACTTCTTTCAAAGACGGAAGGAATTATTCCTGCCATTGAAACAGCTCATGCACTCGCTGGTGCAATACAAGTAGGTAAGGAACTGGGTCCTGACGCTGTGTTGCTCATCAATCTTTCAGGCCGTGGAGATAAAGATGTACAAACAGCAGCCGAGTACTTCGGAATCCCACTCTAAGAATGACTACAACTCTAGATCAACTTTTTGTAAAAGTTCGAGCAGAAAATCGTGCAGCTCTAATTGCATATATTCCTGCTGGCTTTCCAACAATTGAAGGTTGCAAGAAAGCAATCAAAGCATTGGTGGCTGGTGGTGTTGACGCAATTGAAATTGGCTTCCCTTACAGCGATCCCGTGATGGATGGACCAATTATTCAAGAAGCTGCAGAGCGCTCACTATCTCAAGGCACTAGCGCAGCAGATGTTTTCTCTGCACTCAAATGTGCAACGGAAGCCGGAGTTGCAGCAGTCGTAATGACTTATTGGAATCCAATTGAAAGATATGGTGTTGATGAATTTGCTAAGTCCATAGCTGATAATGGTGGTTCAGGTGTGATTACCCCTGATCTAACTATTGAAGAATCAGATCGATGGATAGCAGCAACAAAAAACAATGGCATCAGTCCGATATATGTAGTGGCACCGAGTACTAATGATTCTCGACTTAGCAAAGTAACGCAGCGATGTTCTGGCTTTATATATGCAGCAAGCTTGATGGGCGTCACTGGCACCCGCACAAGTATTTCATCTGGTGCTAGCGATTTGGTTGGACGAATCCGCAAAGTCAGCGACTTACCTATCGCCGTTGGCCTTGGTGTTTCAAATCAAGCCCAAGCTCGTGAAGTTGCTGGTTATGCTGATGGAGTAATTGTTGGCTCAGCATTTATCAAGTGCCTTCTTGAAGCGCAAACAGAAGAAAAAGGTTTGCAAGCAATTACTGATTTAGCGAAAGATTTAGCGAAAGGTGTACGCGAAGGTCGATGAATAAATATCTTCCCTGGCTCGGATTAGTTGCCCGTTTGGTATTAGGTGGCGTTCTATTTGTTGCTGGATATCTCAAAGCATTCACAATTGATAAATCACAAATGGCTGTTCGTGCTTATGAAGTTCTTCCAATATCAGTTGCGAATATCTTAGGAATTATTTTGCCGTGGCTAGAAATTGGTGCAGGTTTACTGTTAATTCTGGGATTTGCAGTCAGATATTCATCAATCTTTGGAACTGCTCTCATGCTTATCTTTGTCATAGCAATTTCTCAGGCTTGGGCACGTGGACTTTCAATTGACTGTGGCTGTTTTGGCGGTGGCGGCAAAGTTGCCCCAGGGGAAACAAAATATCTCTCAGAAATCCTGAGAGATTTAGGACTTGCCGCATTAGGTATCTACTTGATTCGCTATCCTAAGACGCGATTTGCACTCGAGAAGTAAGGGAATAGAAATGGCACAGAAATCTGGCGGCGATAAAGTCACACGATATATCGTGATTGGAATGGTAACTCTCGTAGTTGCCGTTGGTGTTATTTTTTCTCTTGTTGGAAACAAGAGCAGCGATAGTGCATCTCTACCATCGCAGGCAAGTTCAACCGATGGATTCGGTATTTCATACAATGGTGATCTCACTGGCGTTCCTGTTCTAGATATTTGGGAAGATTTTCAATGCCCTGCATGTGCTCAATTCGAAGCACTCAATAGCGCTTACATTGAAAACATAATCAAGGAAAAGAAAGCAACAGTTATTTTTCACCCACTCTCATTTATTGGTCCTGAATCAATACGCGCAGCAAATGCCGCAGCCTGCGCAGCTGATGAAGGTAAGTATCTGGAATATCACGATTTTCTTTACAGAAATCAACCCGCCGAAAATAGCGGCAAGTGGTCAAATGCTTATTTGATTGCCGGTGGTGTAGCAATTGGTATTTCTTCGGGTGAATTTGGTGCTTGCATCAATGACTCGAAGTACGGTGGTTGGGTAAAAAATATTGCAGTAGATGGTGGAAAGCAGAATATAAATTCGACTCCAACCGTTTTTCTCAATGGAAAAGAACTTGATCGAAATACCCAGATTTACGATGCCGCAGCATTTGCCGCAGCAATCGAACAGGGATAAATAAATGCGTCGCTCAATTCCTTCACCGGATATCTCGGTCTGGGAAATTGGGCCACTTACTATCCATATGTATGCCTTGTGCATCATCACTGGAATCGCTGTAGCAATATGGTTAGGAAATAAGCGTTTCATCACTTACGGCGCGAACACTCACTCTGTTGTCTTCGAAGTTGCGATCTACTGCGTGCCAGCAGGAATTATTGGCGGTCGTATTTATCACGTGATTACTTCTCCCGATGCTTATTTCGGCAGTAACGGAACTCCGCTTGATGCATTCAAAATCTGGAATGGCGGACTAGGTATATGGGGCGCTATTTCACTAGGCGCAGTCGTTGCATGGATTAGATATAGACAACTTGCAAAGAAGAATGATCTTCCATCTTTTGGAATCTTCCTCGATGCCCTTGCCCCCGGAATCCTTTTAGCTCAAGGAATAGGCCGCTTTGGTAATTGGTTTAATATCGAACTCTTTGGAAGACCATTGGATACGCCATGGGCACTAGAAGTTCCACAGTCTTTTCGACCAAATGGATTTCGAGAATTTGAAACTTTTCATCCGACCTTTCTTTATGAAGCGCTGTGGTGTTTATTCCTTGCTCTACTGATTCTATGGATTGGCACTAAAGCACAACCGGGACAAATTTTTGCCATATATATTCTTGGCTATTGCATCGGCCGCTTCTTTATTGAATCACTACGCATCGATGATGCTCATTTGCTTGCAGGCATGCGAATCAATGAATGGGTAAGCATTGTTATTGGAGGGCTTGCGCTCGGTGCCTACCTTCGTTTATCGAAGACATCAGGTAGGCTCTAAAACATGGCACTGGAAGATGTTTATCAAAGAAACTTGCACCATCGCACGCATCGCGCAGGTTGGTTGAGAGCTGCAGTATTAGGTGCAAACGACGGACTGGTTTCAACTGCAAGTTTGATGATTGGTGTGGCTGCAGCTAAGGCAGATAGTTTTCTTATTACCGCCGGTCTTGCAGGAATTTCTGCAGGTGCAATGTCGATGGCAGTAGGTGAATATGTTTCAGTACGTTCACAAAATGATATTGAAGAATCAGATCGTCTATTAGAAATCGAACACTTGAAAATCGATCCAGATGGTGAATTGCTCGAACTTGCGCAGATTTATATCAGTCGTGGCCTAACTCCAGAACTAGCAATGCAGGTAGCAAATGCGATGCATGAGAAAGATCCATTAGCCGCACACCTTCGCGATGAATTAGGCCAACACCCACATACAAAAGCTCGTCCCGTTCAGGCAGCTGTTGCCTCGGCTGCCAGTTTTACCTTGGGTGGATGCATTCCTTTTCTCGGTGCATTTGCTCCAACACTGGGCGCAAAAGCATGGAGCATTGTTATTTTTACAATCATTGGCTTAGTAATTACTGGAGTAGTAAGCGCAAAGACTGCAGGTTCAAAGGTGCTTATTCCAACGGTCCGAGTCATATTGGGTGGCTGTATAGGTATGGCAATTACTGCCGGTATTGGTCAGATTGCCCACATCAGCGGCATATAGAAGAATCCACCGCTCCTTGCTAGTCTTTACCTCCCGCACAGGGGAGTAGCACGAAAGACGGCAGTAAAGAGAGCAGTAAAGACAGCACTAAAGACAGCACTAAAGAACTAGGGCCAAAGTTGTCCCGCAACATTAGGACAACAGGAGTTACATACCGTGGCACTTACATCGAATTATCCGAAGGCACAAGGTTTATATAACCCTGCCAACGAACACGATGCATGCGGTGTTGCGATGGTTGCGACGCTCAATAAAGTTGCAACACACGAAATTGTTGAAAAAGCACTCACTGCACTTCGCAATCTTGAACACCGCGGAGCATCAGGTGCTGAACCAGATAGTGGCGATGGCGCAGGAATACTTATTCGCGTCCCTGATGCTTTCTATCAAGCGGTTACAGATTTTGATCTCCCACACGCTAACGCATACGCAACGGGTATCGCATTTATTGCTCAAGGGGTAGAGCTTCGTCAAGAGATTGCAAAAATTGCAGACGAAGAGGGTCTTGTCATTCTTGGATGGCGCGAACTTCCAATCAACTCAATATCCCTCGGTAAGACAGCACTTTCTGTAATGCCACGTTTTGAACAACTCTTTATTGCAGGTAAGAACAAGGAAGAAGGAATCGTTTTAGATAGACTTGCATTCGCACTTCGCAAGCGAGCCGAACATAGCCTTGAACTTTACTTTCCTTCATTGTCTTCACAAACAATTGTTTACAAAGGAATGCTTACAACTGGTCAGCTAGAAGAGTTCTTCCCTGATCTCAGTGATGATCGCGTTATTTCGCCGCTTGCACTAGTTCACTCTCGCTTTTCTACAAATACTTTTCCTTCATGGCCATTAGCTCACCCTTACCGCTTCATCGCACACAACGGTGAAATCAATACAGTAAAGGGAAATCGCAATTGGATGCGCGCTCGCGAGTCCCTACTTGCAAGTGAACTAATTCCAGGAAATCTTGATCGACTATTTCCTATTGTTGAAATGTCTGGTTCGGACTCGGCATCTTTCGATGAAGTTTTAGAACTGCTCTATTTAGGCGGACGATCACTCCCACATGCAGTTCTCATGATGATTCCAGAAGCGTGGGAAAATCACACATCCATGTCACAGAAGCGTCGCGATTTTTACGCATTTCACGCATCGCTTATGGAACCTTGGGATGGACCTGCATGTGTAACTTTTACTGACGGACATCAAGTCGGCGCAGTACTAGATCGCAACGGACTTCGACCATCACGTTTCTGGGTAACTGATGATGGACTTGTTGTTCTTGCAAGCGAGGTTGGCGTACTCGATATTCCTGCCGAGAGAGTGGTTCGCAAGGGCCGCCTACAACCAGGAAAAATGTTTTTAGTTGATATCGAAGCAGGTCGCATCATTGAAGACGATGAGATCAAAGATCAATTAGCCGATGCAGCGCCATATGGACAATGGCTTCGCGATGGAATCGTAAAACTAAACGACCTTCCTGCTCGCGAACATATTATTTATCCGCACTCTTCTGTTATCCGTCGCCAAAGAGCATTTGGTTATACAGAAGAAGATTTGCGCATTCTTATTACTCCTATGGCGAAAAATGGAATGGAACCACTTGGTTCGATGGGATCAGATTCACCCATCGCTGCACTTTCAGAGAAACCAAGACTCATATTTGATTATTTCTCTCAACTATTTGCACAAGTTACTAATCCACCACTCGATGCTATTCGCGAAGAGTTGGTAACAAGTTTGGGTGGCTCTATCGGGCCAGAACATAACTTGTTAGATCCTGGGCCAGAGTCATGTCGCCAAATTTCTCTTGCATTTCCAGTTATTGATAATGATGAACTTGCAAAAATTATTCACGTCAATGTTGATGGCGAGTACCCCGAACTTGAAGCTTATGTAGTTCGTGGACTCTTCCCAGTCAATGGTGATGGCAATGCTCTTCGTATTCGCTTAGATGAAATCAAAAAAGAGGTAAGTGATGCCATCGCAAATGGTGCACACCTCATCATTCTCTCGGATCGCGATGGCGATGCTGAAGATGCCCCAATACCTTCACTTCTTTTAACATCGGCCGTTCACCACCATTTGATTCGTGAAAAAACTCGCACAAAAGTCGGTCTCGTGGTCGAAGCGGGAGATGTTCGCGAAGTTCATCATGTTGCACTTCT
>WLDA01000090.1 GCA_009705025.1 Actinomycetota bacterium
TCTGAAATTATTTTAGAAGAAGTTCCTGCCCCACAAAAACTTGCAACATATTCCTTCGCATTTTCAGCCGATGTGAGCAATGGTTTATTAGATGATGCCGAAGATGAAGTTGCTTCTGGGCGTTTTGTTTTATTGCATGAACCCGGCGGGCAAGACACATGGGATGGAGAATATCGATGCGTGACATTTGTTCGAGCCGATGTTGATTCCATTATGCAAGAAGATCCGATGTTGCCTGAAAATGGTTGGAACTGGTTTTTAGAAGCGCTAGATACTGCAGGCTGCGTACTTACTGCGCCAAGTGGAACAGTGACCCGAGTTGCTAGTTCTTCATTTGGAAAACTTTCTCCACGTAGCGATGAGGCCGAGATTGAAATTCGTGCTTCTTGGACACCGATAATTTCTTCACCAGCTGAAATCATGAAACATATAACTGGCTGGTGCAATTTGATCTCTGAAATCGCAGCGCTTCCTCCAATCCCTGAGGGTGTTTCTGCAATTACATCTGCTAAACGTCGATAAGTATGAGCGACGAAGAAGTTACCTCTGTCCCCCTGCTCACTCCAAGTGCCGGAACTCCCGATGTCATCGATACCGAAAGTGCATTTGAAAAAGCATTAGGGGAATTAGCCAAGGGAAGCGGCCCCTTTGCCGTCGATGCAGAACGTGCATCTGGTTTTCGATATAGCGCTCGTGCATATTTGATTCAGATAAAGCGCACGGGTGGTGGACTGCACCTCATTGATCCAATTCCGTTTGGACCAGGACATACGCTCTTTGTACAACTCAATGAATTACTGAATACAGATGAAGTTATTTTGCATGCCAGCACGCAAGATTTACCTTGTCTGCGCGAACTTGGAATTCATCCAGTGAAGTTATTTGATACTGAATTAGGTGGTCGTATTGCGGGCCTACCCCGAGTTGGCCTTGGCCCGCTTTTAGAATCACAGATGGGTGTATCACTTGCCAAAGAACATAGCGCTGCAGATTGGTCTGTTCGCCCACTACCCGTTGCTTGGCTGACATATGCAGCCTTAGATGTTGAATTACTTGTTGAACTTCGAGACAAAATGTATGAACTTCTCAAGAGTTCCGGAAAGTTAGAGTGGGCGCTAGAAGAATTTGATTCGATACTTGCTGCTCCCCCATCACCGCCTCGCGTTGATCCGTGGCGTCGCACATCTGGGATGCACAAAATAAAACGGCGCGATCATTTAGCCACCATCAAAGAATTGTGGAACACCCGTGATTCGATTGCGCAAAAAGAAGATATTGCAGCTGGAAAATTGCTCAACGATTACGCAATTGTTGAACTCGCGATGTCGATGCCAAAGAATAAAAAAGAATTTGAGAAAGCACTTCGTCCTCTCGGTTTGCGAGCGCGATGGTTAGAAAATATCGACACCTGGCTCAAGGTAATTTTGGATTGCGCAAATATCCCCGAAGATCAATGGCCACCACTTCGTTCGCACTCTGATAATTCAATGCCGCCAGTAAAACTTTGGCGAGATCGCTTCCCTGATAAATACGCGCCGCTGACACATGCACGCGCCGCTATTGAATTGCGAGCGCAAGATCTTTCTATTCCGCTGGAGAATTTGATTACTCCCGATTACATCCGCCGCCTATGTTGGGAGCCACCTATCGGTGCAACCGAAACATTGAACGAGGGTGCAGTTCGCGAAAAGCTTGCCTCCCTCGGTGCTCGTCAATGGCAGATCGATAACGTCGCCCCCCTCATTGCCCCTGCCCTGCTGGAAAAGGAGGCTTTGCCAGAGCCAAAGGCGGAAGAAGAGGCCACGAGTGAGGAATCTCCCGCGTAAATCCTGATTTACGCAACATATAAGTTGCGTAATTCCCCACCCTCGTTTAGATTTATCGAATGCTCAGCACATTCATCATCGCCCTTCGCGAAGGGTTAGAGGCCGCTCTTATTGTCGGCATCTTGGCTGCCTACATCATCAAAACTGGTAACCGCAGCCTTCTCAAGCCATTATGGCTCGGAGTTGGCGCAGCCGTTGTTACAAGTTTGGGTCTTGGCGCACTGCTCTCCTTTACATCGGCAGAACTATCTCCGCGCGGCAATGAATTCTTTGCCGGTACTACATCTTTTATCGCTGTAGGCCTTGTTACCTGGATGGTTTTTTGGATGAAGCGCACAGCGCGAGTTCTCAAGAGTGAACTTCATGGAAAAGTGGATAACGCGCTGACTGCAGGGCCGCTAACGCTAGCGGGCGTGGCTTTTTTTGCTGTTTTGCGTGAGGGACTAGAGACTGCGTTATTTATATATGCAAACTTTCGAACAGTTGATGGAACAACATCGGCAACAATCGGTTTAGTTTTAGGTTTTGCAATTGCTATCGCACTCGGTTGGGCAATCTTCAAGAGTGCAATCAAGATGAACCTCAGTAAATTCTTTACATACACAGGTATCGGTTTGATCATCGTTGCAGCAGGAGTTCTCTCCTACGGAGTTCACGAATATCAAGAGCTCGGATGGCTGCCTGGTCCTGATGCATTTGCGTGGGATACGACCTCATGGATGGCTAAGGAATCATTAGCGGCTGCAGTTCTAGGTGGCACTGTGGGCTTTGATACGACCACATCCTGGCTGCAATTAGGCGTCTGGGCGATCTACTTAGTCGCTGTCTTGAGCCCATATCTTCGCCCCGCACGCGCTAAGGCGCTAGTTTCCTAAATACCTACTGCTGAGTAACATTACCTGTATCGCGCAAGGCGATCTTAGGTAAGGAAAACCATGTCACGCAGCGTTGTTTTAGTAGATGCAGTTCGAACTCCATTTGGAAAAGCAGGCAGCATGTATGCAGGTACTCGCGCAGATGATTTGATGGTGCGCGCTATTCGCGGACTCCTTGAGCGAAATCCAAAGTTAGATCCTAAATCAATCGATGATGTTGCAATCGCTGCTGCAACACAAAGTGGTGACCAAGGAATGAATATCGGTCGAAGCGTTGCACTCCTTGCAGGACTTCCTAACACTGTTCCTGGTTATTCAATTGATCGCTGGTGCGCCGGAGCGATGACTGCTGTAACAACTATTAGCGGTGCTATTGCATTAGGTGCATACGACATTGCAATTGCAGGTGGCGTTGAACATATGGGAAATCATCCAATGGGTGAAGGTATGGATCCCAACCCGCGTTACTTGGCAGAGAAAATTGTTGATCAAGATGCCCTTGCAATGGGTGCAACGGCTGAACGTTTGCATGATCGCTTTCCGCAACTTACAAAAGAGCGTGCAGATCGTTATGCAATGAATTCACAACTCAAAACTGCAAAGGCTTACGCAGATGGAAAGATTCAACGTGATTTGATTCCAACTGCTGCACGAAGCGCCGAACTTGGTTGGGGCGTTGCAACAGCAGATGAGTCACCACGTCCAACGACAACAATGGAGGGCCTTGCTGGCTTGAAGACTCCTTTTCGCCCAGCTGGTCGCGTTACACCTGGAAATTCATCTGGCCTCAACGATGGTGCAACTGCTGCAATTTTGGCAGATGAAGATAAGGCAAAAGAGTTAGGCCTTAGTATCAAAGCGCGCCTTGTTACATTTGCTTTCGCTGGCGTTGAACCAGAAGTAATGGGTTATGGACCTGTTCCATCAACTATCAAAGCACTTGCAAAAGCAGGACTAACTATTGCTGACATTGGTGCATTTGAAATCAATGAAGCATTTGCGGTGCAAGTAATTGCATTCCTTGATCATTTTGGAATCGCAGACGATGATGCGCGAGTAAATCCATATGGTGGCGCAATCGCTGTTGGCCACCCACTTGCATCCTCTGGTGTGCGCTTGATGCTCAACTTGGCTCGAACCTTTGAAGAACGCCCTGAAGTGCGTTATGGCATTACAACAATGTGTATTGGTCTTGGAATGGGTGGCACTGTTATTTGGGAAAACCCACACTTTGTTGGAGGTTCAAAATAATGACTACCAACACAATCGAAATGCCAGAGGGTGCACCGGAGGAAGTAGTCACCAATGCACTTGTGCGCGATATTGATCTTGGAGCATTTGGCCATAAAGGTAATTTGGCACTTATTACTTTAGATAACGGGCTAGATCACACACGTCCAAATACTTTTGGTCCCCAATCACTCATGGCACTCGATGCAGCCATTACTGAAGCGCTATCGCGCAAACCCGCTGCCATTGCAATTACAGGCAAGCCATTCATCTTTGCAGCAGGAGCTGATCTCTCAGCGCTTTCATTTATAACAAAGCGCGAACAATCACTTGCAATTGGAAAGTTAGGCCACGATGTATTTCGTCGCCTCAATGAATGTGGCACACCAACATTTGCATTTATCAACGGATTAGCACTCGGTGGCGGTCTAGAAGTTGGTTTACATTGCAACTATCGCACTCTTGCAACGACTGCATTTACTGGCCTGCCAGAAGTATTTCTAGGGCTTGTTCCTGGATGGGGCGGTGCAACAATTTTGCCTAAGCTCATCGGACCAGAGCGCGCAGTGCAAGTAATAATGCTCAACGCACTCAATAACAACACCATGATGAA
>WLDA01000091.1 GCA_009705025.1 Actinomycetota bacterium
CGCCATGTTTTTCAAAGAGATCACGGGCTTGGTATTCAAAGAGATCCACGGATCACTCCAATTCAAATAAATGATGTACGAAGAGCCTAATCCTAGAGCTTTTCAACGGGTGCATAACGCAGGAGCAATCGCTTCTCGCCATACTCTCCGAAATTTATTGTCGCTTCAGCCTTCTCGCCCTCGCCCGCAGTTGCCACAACTGTGCCGAGGCCAAATGTGTCATGTGACACACGCTCCCCTACCGCTAATTCAATTGAGTTTATTTTCTTTCCTGTTGCTCGTGGGGGCGGAGTAGAAATTGTTCTTGTTTTTTTAACTAGTGATGGTGAGAGCGAAGATGAAGAAGCATTTCGCCATTCAATGAGATTTTCCGGAATTTCATCTAAGAAACGAGATGCTGGGTTATACGTTGGCGCTCCCCAAGAGGAACGATATTCTGCTCGAGAAATATAAAGTCGCTCACGTGCACGAGTGAGACCAACGTATGCGAGTCGACGTTCTTCCTCAATTTCATCTTTCTCGCCAAGAGTTCGTGAGTGCGGAAAAATTCCATCTTCCATACCGGTGAGAAAAACAGTTGGAAATTCCAAACCTTTAGCAGTGTGAAGTGTCATAAGAGTTACAACACCGCCATGATCCTCGCCTTCAGGAATTTCATCTGCATCGGCTACAAGTGAGACTTTCTCTAAGAATCCAGCTAGTGAAATCTCTTCATCTTCACCTAATTCTTCAATAGGACGTTCTTCATATTCCATACTCACTGCTAGAAGTTCTTTCATATTCTCAACGCGGACTTCATCTTGTGGGTCGACACTATTTGCAAGCTCAGCTAATAATCCGGATTGTTCGAGCACAGCTTCAACAATTACGGAAGGTCGTGTTTTTGCCTCTACTAAAACATTGAGTGCAATGAGCATCGAAACAAATTCATGTATAGATTGTGCGGCCCGATTAGGAATTCCTGGTGCTTCACTTGCTCGATTGAGTGCCTGCCAAAAAGATAATCCATTGGCGCTTCCAAAGAGTTCTACGCACTCCAAAGCACGATCACCGATTCCGCGCTTAGGTAGATTTATAACCCGTCGGATTGAAATTTCATCTTCGAGATTTGATAGAACACGCAGATAAGCAAGTAAATCTTTAACTTCTCGGCGCTCATAAAAACGAAGTCCGCCAACGACTTTATATGGCATTGCACTTCTCATGAAGACTTCTTCAAAAACGCGCGACTGGGCATTTGTGCGATAGAAGATTGCAGTATCCCCCGGTTGTGATAACCCACCCTTTTGTAATTCTCGAATCTCATCCGTTACAAATTGAGCTTCATCATGTTCACTTTCAGCAATGTAGCCAATGAGTGGCGCACCTGCTCCTGCTTCTGACCAGAGATTCTTTTCTTTACGGCTTACATTCTGTGTAATAACGGCGTTGGCGGCATTGAGAATATTCTGCGTTGAACGGTAGTTTTGCTCAAGTAAGACAGTAGTCGCATTTGGATAATCAAGTTCAAATTGCAAAATATTGCGAATCGTGGCGCCACGGAAACCATAAATTGATTGGTCGGCATCGCCCACAACGCAAAGTTCGGCAGCAGGAAGTCCTTCAGATTCGTTTCCAACAAGTTCTTTTACAAGGATGTATTGGGCATGATTAGTATCTTGATATTCATCCACTAAAACATGGCGAAAGCGAGATCTAAAGCGGGCTTTTGCTTCAGGAAATTGCTGAAGTACTTGAACAGTTTTGAGAATAAGATCGTCAAAATCCATAGCATTCGCCTGCTGAAGGCGTTTTTGATAGATGCTGTAGACATCAGCGACAACTTCTTCAAATTGATTTGATGTGGCATTCACATAATCATGTGGTCCCATCAATTCATTTTTTGCATTTGAGATCATTGCCTGAAATTGACGCGCTGGATAACGCTTTGAATCTAAATTGAGTTCTTTAGCAACGATTGTGATCAGACGCAAGGAGTCGGCTGAGTCATAAATGGAAAAGGAATTCGAATATCCAAGGCGATTAGCCTCTTGTCTCAATAGTCGTACACATGCTGAGTGAAATGTAGATACCCACATTGATTTTGCAACGGGGCCAACGAGATCCGCAACACGCTCTTTCATCTCTCCCGCTGCCTTATTTGTGAATGTAATAGCTAATATTTGATAAGGGGCAACATTTCGTCGTGACATGAGATATGCAATACGACGAGTAAGTACGCGAGTTTTTCCTGAACCAGCACCTGCAACAACAAGTAATGGACCACCGGCATGAGTCACAGCAGCAGATTGCTGCGGATTCAATCCTGCCAGTAGTGGATCGTTAGACTCATTCATAAGGAAGGAAGGCTATCTTTAAATAGCCATTCCCAGATTAGTATTGGTCATTATCAAAGGAGAGACTCATGGAACCGATTGCCGATAGCGAGATCAAGAAGGTCCTAGTTATCAATGCCCATCCAGATGACTCCGATTTTGGTGCTTCAGGAACAATCGCTCAGTGGGTAAAAAAAGGAATTGAAGTCTCCTATGTCTTTTGTACCAACGGTGACCAAGGTGGCGAAGAATCTGGAATTGCTAAAGAAGATATGCCCGCTGTTCGCCAACGTGAACAAAGAGCAGCCGGTGCAGCTGTTGGTGTTACAGATATAACTTTCTTGAATTATGTTGATGGACATTTAGAAGCAACTATCCAACTTCGCAAAGATATCGTGCGCCAAATTAGAATCTCACAACCAGATCGAATGGTCTGCCAAAGTCCTGAGCGAAATTGGGATCGAATTGGTGCAAGCCATCCAGATCATTTGGCCGCAGGTGAAGCAGCAATACAAGCGGTTTATCCAGATGCCAGAAACCCATTTGCATTTACGGACTTGCTCAAAGATGAGGGCCTAAAACCTTGGAGAGTCAAAGAAGTATGGGTGATGGGCTTTGCGACTCCTGATCACTTTGTAGATATCACTGACACATTTGATCTGAAGATGAAAGCACTTCATTCTCATGTTTCTCAAACTGCGCACAACACAGAGCTTGAAAAAATGGTCAAAGAATGGGGTCAGAGAAATGCTGGCGTAGCAGGCTTTGCCGAAGGAAGAATTGCTGAAGCCTTCAAAATTATAAATACAAACTAAATTATTTTATTATTACTTTCTCGATAGCTACTAGTTGTACTGGAAAGCCATCGCCTGCATAAACATATTGACCTTTACCATCTGGTTGAACAGCGCCTAGGCTTGCAATCGAATTCAAGATATCGAGGCCAGATGTTACTTTGCCCCATATTGTGTAATTTGGTTGAAGACTTGAATCACCAAAGACAAAGAAGATTTGGCTTCCGTTTGTATTTGGTCCTGAATTAGCCATTGCAACAGTGCCAGCGGGATAAGTCATTACTTTGCCAACTGGCAAATTTTCATCCATGTAGCCTTTCCATCCTGTTGGGCTACCGCTTGCACTCGCTGTTGGATCTCCGCATTGCAGAACAAAAAGACCTTGAGTTGTGAGTCTGTGACAAAGGCTTTGATCGAAATACCCTGCTCTTGCAAGAGTTGTTAGCGCAGTAATTGTTACAGGCGCTTTCTTGCCTACAGTTTCAACAACAATATCTCCACAATTTGTAGAAAAAATAATTGTGCGCGGAAGCGATTTGAGGCTCTTAGTAGGTTGTACAACTTTTTTTGGATCATGAGGAACAGCTTTTGATTTCGTGCACTTAGGTGGGTTTACTTTTGGTGCAGCATTTGCTGCTGGTGATACCGATAAACCGGTTGCCAAAAGTGCTACCGCTACAACAATGCCAAAAGTGCGTTTCATTTTATTCCCACTCAATAGTTCCAGGTGGTTTACTCGTGATGTCGAGAACCACTCGATTTACTTCACGAACCTCATTAGTGATTCGTGTCGAAATCTTTTCAAGGACATCATACGGAACTCTTGACCAATCTGCAGTCATAGCATCTTCACTAGATACGGGACGTAACACAATTGGGTGGCCATAAGTGCGTCCATCACCTTGAACTCCCACGCTTCTCACATCTGCCAATAAGACAACGGGGCATTGCCAAATTTCACGATCTAAGCCAGCAGCTTTGAGTTCAGCTCGTGCGATGGAATCAGCATGTCGCAATATTTCTAAACGCTCTTTATTTACAGCCCCAATAATTCGAATACCAAGTCCTGGGCCTGGAAATGGTTGGCGCCAAACAATTTCCTCAGGAAGTCCTAACTCAATTCCCACCTGACGAACTTCATCTTTGAATAATGTACGAAGTGGTTCCACTAATGTAAATTTCAAATCATCAGGTAGGCCACCAACATTATGGTGTGATTTTATATTTGCAGTTCCTGTTCCACCACCCGATTCGACAACATCAGGATAGAGAGTGCCTTGTACTAGGAATTCAACTTCTCCACCTGCAGCAATATCTCGAGCAGCTTTTTCAAAAGATCGAATGAATTCGCGGCCAATAATTTTGCGCTTTTCTTCAGGATCAATAACACC
>WLDA01000092.1 GCA_009705025.1 Actinomycetota bacterium
GGGAAAAGTTGGTCGTCTCGGTAAGGTTCTAGGACCTCGCGGATTGATGCCAAACCCAAAGACAGGCACAGTGACAACAGATGTTGCTAAGGCCGTCAATGACATCAAGGGTGGAAAGATTGAATTCCGCGTTGATAAGAATTCAAACCTTCACTTCATCATCGGTAAGGCATCATTTACTGCAGATCAACTCGCAGAAAACTATGCAGCTGCACTCGATGAAATTCACCGTGCGAAGCCAAACTCTTCAAAGGGTCGCTACATTCAAAAAGCAGTTGTTTCAACAACGATGGGGCCTGGAATCATGGTTGATCCAAACCTCATTCGTGAGCCATCCGCTAACTAAACTATTTGAGAACCTGCTCCTTCGTTGGGCTTGGACTTGCTCGTTAAAGTCCTGCGCTCCACCGAAGGAGCAGATTCATTTAAAGCGCGGACTCTTTAAAAAAGTCTAGAATTGAAATATGGCTAGCGTAGTTATTGATACAGCACCATTAGTCCTTGATGTAGGAATTGTTTTATTGGCTGCAGCGACCATGGGATTTGTTGCTCGAAAAGTTGGTCTTCCCGCAGTTGTTGGATATTTGTTTACCGGATTACTTGTTTCACCTTTTACTCCAGGTTATGTGGCAAGTTATGACCAGTTGGCACTGTTAGCCGATATTGGCGTTGTCTTGCTTCTCTTTGAAGTTGGAATAGAAATTGATTTGCGCCGTATCAGCCGTGAACAAAAAGCAATCCTTTGGGGCGTACCGGCGCAGGTGGCAATTGGAATCGCAATCGGAACACCAGTTTTTCTACTCCTAGATATATCGCTTTTCGGCGCACTTCTCCTATCGCTTTCAATTGCAATGTCTTCAAGTGTTGTCATAGTGAATATAACCAGGAGTCGTCGAAGGAAAACAGATACTGATACCGAAGAAGCACTTCTTGGATGGGCAGTGATGCAGGATGTAACTGGTGTAGCAGTTGCAGCCATAGTTCTTGCAATCTTTGGTAAAAGCGATAAGTCATTACCTTTAGCACTTGGCGGAATTTTTGGCTTCGTTATAGTTGCATTCATCGCTGCAAAGTTGATACCAAAGATATTGCGATTAGTGCGTTGGGAGAAAGATCTTTTTCTAATTTTTTCCGTTGCCGTTGGGTTGACACTTGCTGCACTCGGAACGGTTGTTTTTGGAATTCCTATGGCATTGGCAGGATTCGTGGCTGGTCTTACTATCAATCAGAGTAGAGATACTGACGAAGTTAGAAAAGCGATTCTTCCCTTCCGAGACTTATTCGCCGTTCTCTTCTTTGTAATTATTGGAAGCCTCATTGAACCTTCACAATTTTCAAAGGCGTACCCTTTTGCTCTACTAATTATGGGAATTGTAATTTTTGCGAAGTGCCTGCCAGTTGTTCTACTTGCAAAAATCGGAAAACTGAAAGCAAACTCATTTCAATTAGGTGCTGGCGTTGGCCAGGTAGGTGAATTTTCATTTGTGCTCGGCAGCATCGCCTATTCCCAAGATGCAATTGATCGAGCCCAATTCGTAGGCGTACTTTTAGCAGTGGTCATCACCATCATCGCTTCTGTTCTGTTAGTTCGACTTCGCCCAACGCGCATCCCTAACTAAAACTGTCATCTAAGAATCCCCTCTTCCGGCGGGCTAGGACTTGCTCGTTAAAGTCCTGCGCTCCACCCGAAGAGGGAATTCTTTTAGTTGAAACCTCAATTTGGAGTTTTTAGGGCTTGCCCCTTAGCCTTACGCCATAACCAAAGACCGCAGGTCTGAATCACTTGAAAGAGTGATTCGATAAATGAGGAAATCTCAGCCCGCGTAGGTGTTCACGTAAATCCGTGCGCGTCTACGCGTTACGGATTTTTTTATTTCCTGAAGTCACTAAGTACCAGGAAAGGTGAACCGTATGGCTCGCCCAGATAAAGCAGCAGCAGTTGCAGAACTGACGGAAGATTTCCGCACAGCTAATGCAACTGTGCTCACCGAATATCGCGGTCTATCCGTAACTTCGATGAAGCAACTTCGCCGTGCACTTGGTTCAACAACTAAGTACTCAGTCGTGAAGAACACTCTTACAAAAATTGCAGCAAAAGATGCCGGCGTAGATCTCTCACCAGAACTACTACAAGGTCCATCAGCAGTTGCATTCATCAAGGGTGATCCAATCAATGCAGCAAAGAGCTTGCGTGATTTCGCTAAGGAAAATCCATTCTTGATTATCAAGGGTGGAATTTACGAAGGCAAAGCAATCACAACAGCAGAGCTCATGGAACTCGCAAATCTTGAATCACGCGAAGTTCTATTGGCAAAGCTTGCTGGCGCTATGAAGGGATCGCTTGCTAAGGCAGCTCGCGTCTTTGATGCACTTCGCATCAAGATGGAAGCCGGAGCACCAGTCGTTGCAGCAGCACCGGCAGCACCAGTGGAAACTGCAGTAGTAGAAGAAGCAGCCGCTGTTGAAACAGAAGTTGTTGCAGAAGCAACACCAGTTGTAGAAGAAGTAACCCCAGAAACAGAAGAGAAGGAATAACGAATATGGCAAAGCTCAATACAGAAGACCTATTGGCACAGTTCAAAGAAATGACATTGGTCGAGCTCTCAGAGTTCGTTAAGTCATTCGAAACTGAATTCGATGTAACAGCAGCAGCACCAGTTGCAGCTGCAGCAGCAGGTGGCGCAGCAGGTGGCGCAGCAGCATCTGATGCACAAGATGAATTCACAGTCATCCTTGAGGATGCTGGCTCACAGAAGATTGCTGTGATCAAGGAAGTTCGTGCGCTCAACTCAGCACTTGGCTTGAAAGAAGCTAAGGATCTCGTTGATGCAACACCAGCTACTTTGCTCGAGAAGGCAAACAAGGAGACAGCAGATAAGGCAAAGGCAGCTCTTGAGGCAGCTGGCGCTAAGGTCACAATCAAGTAATTTCCACAAAAAAGGGCTCCGACTTCGGTCGGGGCCCTTTTTTTATGATACAAGCGCCCAGTTGGACAGGGCGGGGGGTCGAGCGCTACCCTTCACGTTCGCACAAATTTCTTATGGTCAATGCATATAGCGGCTGAGACCTAATAGTTGTGTGTTCCCGCAATATTGTCTGGAAGGACATCTCTTGGCCGCGTTGAAAAAAAGTTCAGTAGCCCCACGTCGTATTTCATTCGCAAAGATTCGCGAACCTCTCGAAGTTCCAAACCTTCTAGCTCTCCAAGTTGAGAGTGTTGATTGGCTATTGGGCAACGAAGCATGGCGCACACGAATCGCTCAATCTGATTCCACCAATCGCGGTGAAATCCCTACAACTTCTGGTCTAGAAGAAATCTTTGAAGAGATTTCTCCGATCGAAGATTTCCAGGGATCAATGAGTCTCTCATTCCGCGATCACCGATTCGAGCCACCTAAGTACTCAATTGAAGAGTGCAAAGAGCGCGACATGACTTACTCACGACCATTATTCGTAACAGCAGAATTCACCAACAACATCACTGGTGAAATTAAGTCACAAACAGTTTTCATGGGCGACTTCCCAGTGATGACTGCTCGCGGAACTTTCGTTATCAACGGAACAGAGCGCGTAGTTGTTTCACAGCTAGTTCGCTCACCTGGTGTTTATTTCGAACGTACAATCGAGAAGACTTCAGATAAAGATGTTTACACTGCAAAGGTCATTCCAAGCCGCGGAGCTTGGTTGGAATTTGAAGTTGATAAGAAGGACCTTGTTGGTGTTCGTATCGACCGCAAGCGTAAGCAATCAGTAACTGTTTTCTTGAAGGCACTCGGTTGGTCAGAAGATCAAATTCTTGAAGAGTTTGGTGAGTTCGAATCAATTCGTGCAACTCTTGAAAAAGATACAGTCAAGACACAAGACGAAGCGCTTCTCGATATCTATCGCAAGCTACGTCCAGGTGAGCCTCCAACAAAGGAAGCTGCACAAAATCTTATTGAGAATCTTTATTTCAATGCAAAGCGTTATGACTTGGCCAAGGTCGGTCGCTTTAAAGTAAATAAGAAGCTCGGTCTTGATCTAGAACTCAAGCAATCACTTCTAACAATTTCTGACATTGTTGCAACGTTGCGCTATTTGGTAACGCTTCACCAAGGTCAAGGTGCTGCTGATCTATTGATGGAATACGGTCGCGAAGTACGTGTAGAAAAGGACGATATCGATCACTTCGGTAACCGTCGTCTACGTACTGTTGGTGAATTGATTCAGAATCAGGTTCGCATCGGCTTGTCACGTATGGAGCGCGTTGTTCGCGAACGTATGACGACACAAGATGTTGAAGCGATTACTCCTCAAACACTTATCAACATTCGTCCAGTAGTTGCATCAATCAAGGAGTTCTTCGGAACTTCTCAGTTGTCGCAGTTCATGGATCAAACAAATCCATTGTCAGGTCTTACACACAAGCGTCGTCTTTCAGCGCTCGGACCTGGTGGTCTCTCACGTGATCGCGCGGGCTTCGAAGTTCGTGACGTTCACCCATCTCACTA
>WLDA01000093.1 GCA_009705025.1 Actinomycetota bacterium
CCGGTGATTGTCTCTCTTGGATCATTGGCCCTGCTTGCCATACTTGCAGCACCGGTTACAAATATCGCTTTTGCCCAAATTGATTCTCGAGTACTTCCAGAATCTCACCCGGCGGCAATTGCTGGAAAAGTAATCACTGATCGATTCACTTCATTTGAAGGTAGTCCGATTGAAGTTGTTTTCCCCAACGGTGTTGGCAAGGAAGCTCTATTGCAAACTTATCTAAATAAGGTGACAGGCGTTGAGGGAGTATCAAGAATAGAAAATCCAGAAGTATACGGAAGCGATATTCGAGTACAGATAATCCCGTCAATCAGTTCACGAACAACTGATGCAGAAGTTCTCATTCGCGCAATTAGAGCAATCGATAAACCAGAGGGGATACTCATTGGTGGAACAGCTGCCGACTTCACAGATTCACAAGATGGAATTGCGCGCACTTTGCCATGGGCACTCGGTTGGGTTGCACTCAGTGTCCTCATTCTTATATTTGTATTCACTGGTTCAATTATTTTGCCTATAAAGGCAGTAATACTAAATGCAATCTCTTTGCTTTCAACATTAGGTGCAATAACTTGGATCTTTATTGACGGACATATGAAATGGCTCGTTGGTGACTTCACTGTTACTGGCACTGTTGATACTGGTTCATGCATTCTTGTTGCTGTTGTTGTATTTGGACTATCAATGGATTACGAAATATTCCTACTTTCACGCATTCGCGAAGAACACCTTGCCGGAAAAAGTAATATTGAATCTGTTGCAACTGGATTACAACGCTCTGCCCGCATCATCACTGCAGCCGCGCTATTGCTGGCAGTAGTCTTTGGAGCCTTTATTACTAGTGGTGTTACATCAATCAAAATGCTTGGCTTTGGTGTAGCACTAGCGGTTCTCATTGACGCGACAATCGTTCGCGCATTATTGGTCCCTGCGTTGATGCGACTTTTTGGAGAACGCAACTGGTGGGCTCCTAAATCAATGCGACGATTTACGCTCAAGCACTAGTTTCCTCTACCCTAACGTCATGGATCTTTTGGCAACCCTGCAATGTGCTGACCAACCAGGCATCGTGCATGCAATGACAACTGCCATTCTCAATTGCGGTGGAAATATTATTGAGAATCAACAATTTACTGATCCGACAACAAAGACATTTGTTATGCGCACGCGCTTTGAGACTTCTCAGGGCCAAGAGGCCGCAAATGCTTCATTAGATAAAGAACTCTCTCGATTCTCTCCTGCTTTATCTATTCGCCCCACAAATCAAAAACCTCGTGCACTTATATTGGTAACAAAAGAGAGCCACTGTTTACGAGATCTTCTCTACTTATTTGAACTTGGTGAGTTGCATATCGATATTCCATTAGTTATTTCTAATCACCTAGAACTCAAAGATCTAGTTGAATCCCATGGCATTCCCTTTCTCCACCTACCGGTGAGTGCAGATAACAAGGATGCACAAGAGAAGCAAGTGTTAGAAAAGATTTCAGAACTAAAAATTGATTTTGTTGTTCTCGCTCGTTATATGCAGGTACTTTCTAAGAATTTCTGCAATCAAATGCCTGGGAAGATAATCAACATTCACCACAGCTTTTTACCTGGATTCAAAGGCGCTAAGCCGTATCACCAAGCACATGATCGTGGCGTAAAGATCATTGGAGCTACCGCACACTTTGTCACAGATGAATTAGATGAAGGTCCAATCATTGAACAAGATGTTGCCCATGTAACCCATTCTTCAACTGCTGAAGATTTGCTTGCACTTGGAAGAGATATCGAAAGACGCGTATTAGCAAAAGCAGTAAAGCTTTATTCTGAAGACCGAATCTTCCTAGTCGGCAAACGCACAATTATCTTTTCGTAAGTGTCCCCGGCGGGAGTTGAACCTGCGACCTACCGCTTAGGAGGCGGTTGCTCTATCCACTGAGCTACGGGGACTGATGTTGAGTGAGAATCTTCTCAGATAACACCTATTGCTAATAATTTTCCATCAGATTAGGGTTGTAAACCTTAGAAGATGGAGTTATTTCCTCATGAGAGGCCAACAATGAAAGCGCTGGTAATTGGCGCTGGTGGCGTAGGTCGGGCAATGGTAAATATTGCATCCCGAAGATCATTTATTACTTCAATGGTTATCGCTGATCGAGACCTATCACGTGCTGAACAAGCAGTGAATAGAGTCAATGATTCACGATTCTCTGCAGCAGAAGTAAATGCTGCAGAACTTGAAGATATAAGGGCTCTTATTCGCAAAGCTAATCCTGACATCGTGATCAATGCTGTTGATCCTCGATTTGTAATGCCAATTTTTCTTGCATGTGAAATTGAGAATACAAATTATATGGATATGGCGATGTCTTTATCACGTCCACATCCACATTACCCAAATACTGAAACTGGCGTGAAGTTAGGTGATGAACAATTCGCACGTGACTGGAATTGGGCAGAACGCAAGATTTATGCAATGGTCGGAATGGGAATTGAACCTGGGATGAGCGATGTCTTTGCGCGTTATGCCTCTGATCATCTTTTTAGCCGAATTGATTCAATAACAATTTTGGACGGTTCAAATATCACTGTTGAGGGCCACAACTTTGCTCCATCTTTTTCAATTTGGACAACTATTGAAGAGTGTCTCAATCCGCCAATTGTTTGGGAAGATGGTCGCGGTTGGTACACGACAGCGCCATTTAGTGAAATTGAAGTCTTTGATTTCCCGGAAGGAATCGGGCCTGTTGAATGTGTCAATGTTGAACACGAAGAAGTTGTTTTGATACCACAAAAAATTGAAGCAAAGAAAGTAAATTTCAAATACGGGCTTGGTGCGCAATTCATTACAACTCTGAAAACAATTCATATGCTTGGCTTGGATCGCAAGGAACATGTCGATGTTCAAGGTATTTCTGTTTCACCTCGTGATTTGCTAGCCGCATCACTTCCTGATCCGGCAACACTGGGTTCGCGTATGAAAGGTAAAACTTGCGCTGGCGCACTTGTGCGTGGGCTTAATAAAGAAGGTAAGCCCTACGCCTGCTACATGTATAACGTCGTGGATAATGAATGGTCTATGACTAATTACGGAGATCAAGCAGTTGTCTGGCAGACAGCTATCAATCCGGTTATTGCAATGGAGTTGATTCACAAAGGTGTTTGGGTGCCCGAAGGAGTGAGTGGTCCCGAATGGTTTGATGCAAAACCTTTCTTAGATTTACTAAGTGATTATGGAACCACGTGGGAGATCCGCGAAGAAGATAGTTCCGATATACATGCCTAAAAATGAATTCGACGTTGTCGTTATTGGATCAGGCTTTGGTGGATCGGTTGCAGCGCTTCGTCTTCGTGAAAAAGGTTATTCCGTAGCTGTTCTTGAAGCAGGTCGCCGATTTGAAGATAAAGATTTCCCAAAAACATCTTGGCGATTGCGTAAGTTTCTTTTCGCACCAGCGTTAGGTTTCTATGGAATTCAAAGAATTCACGCGCTCCCCGATGTGCTTATTTTGGCTGGCGCTGGTGTGGGTGGTGGTTCACTTGTCTATGCAAATACTTTGTATCAACCAGATGATAAATACTTCAATGATCCGCAGTGGAAATCAATCACAGATTGGAAATCAGAACTCACTCCTTATTACGATTTAGCAAGGCGAATGTTAGGGGTTGAACTCAATCCATACTTCTCCCCTAGTGATCAAGCAATGAAAGAAGTTGCAGAAGAGATGGGCGTCGGTCACACATTCACACTTGCACCTTTAGGTATTCACTTTGGTAAAGGTGAAGGTATTGAAAGCGCTGATCCATACTTTGGCGGAGTTGGACCTTCGCGAACGGGGTGTACAAATTGTGGAAGTTGCATGACTGGCTGCCGCAATAATGCAAAGAACACTTTGCCGAAGAATTATCTAGGTCTTGCTGAAAACGCCGGAGCAAAAGTTTTCCCATTGACTACTGCGACAAAAGTTGAACAACTGGGTGATGGTAGCTGGAAAATAACTACAAAGAAGACCGATGATCCATTTGGTTCCAGAGGAACAACATTTCATGCACATGATGTCGTAATAGCTGCAGGTACGTACAACACCCAGAAACTGATGCATAAATTCAAGGCAACAACGCTGCCTAAAATCTCTGATTCTCTTGGCAGTTTATCGAGAACAAATAGCGAAGCACTCACTGGCGCAATAATGCCAACTACAAAAATTGATTTTAGTCGCGGTGCTGCGATTACTTCCTCTTTCTACCCATCACCAGATACTCACGTAGAACCTGTTCGTTACGGAAAAGGCAGTAACTCGATGGGGTTATTGCAGACAATTATGACTGATGGTTGGACATCTAAAGCACGCCGCAAACATTGGATGCAACAATTCTTAGCAAAGCCATCGCTATTCCTAACGATTTTGAATGTTCGTAAATGGAGTGA
>WLDA01000094.1 GCA_009705025.1 Actinomycetota bacterium
TGGTTGGTACCGACGCAGCTAAAGAGTTCGGCGCAAATGAATGGCTCGTTGATGAGATGTATGAAAGATTTTTAGCAGATCCTCAATCAGTAGATAAAGCATGGTGGGATTTTTTCTCCGACTTCACACCCGCACCTGGTGGATCTGGTTCAACACCAAAACCGAATGCACCTCGTGCTGGAACACCTCCTGTTCCAAAGTCTGCACAAAAAGCTGCGCAAGTAGCACCTGTAGTTCCTGTTGCTGCACCAGTAGTGCCTGTTGCAACACCTGCTCCAGTTGTAACTCCAACACCTGCAGCAGTTGCGCCATCACAACCAGTTGTACGTGAAGTAAAACAAGGGCCAGCAACTCCAGCAGATCCTGTTGTAAAGCCTGTTCCAGTTTTAGTAACACCAAGTGCGTCAACTCTTGAACCAATTCGTGGAGTTTCAGCACGTGTTGTACAAAGTATGGAAGCATCATTGAGCGTTCCAACTGCAACAAGTGTTCGTGCAATTCCTGCAAAACTAATGATTGATAATCGAATTGTTATAAATAATCACTTGAAGCGCGCACGTGGTGGAAAAGTTTCTTTCACCCACATTATTGGTTACGCCATGATCAAAGCACTTCGCTTGATGCCTGAGATGAATGCATACTTTGGTGAACTAGATGGAAAGCCAGCAGTTGGCCACCCAGAGCATATAAATCTTGGTATCGCGATTGATTTAGCTAAAGCCGACGGATCACGTCAACTATTAGTGCCATCTATCAAAGGCTGCGAAGAATTAGATTTCGCTCAATTCTGGAGCGCATATGAAGATGTTGTGCGTAAAGCACGTAATGGAAACCTTGCGGTTGAAGATTTCGCGGGAACAACTGTTTCACTCACAAACCCAGGCACAATCGGAACTGTTCACTCAGTCCCACGCCTTGTGCAAGGACAAGGTCTCATCATTGGTGTTGGAGCTTTGGATTACCCAGCAGAATTTCAAGGAGCAAGTGAAGAAACACTTTCTCGTTTAGCAATCAGCAAAGTTGTAACCCTTACAAGTACTTATGATCACCGAGTTATTCAAGGCGCACAATCTGGTGACTATTTGCGCCGAGTACATGAAATTTTGCTAGGTGGAGAAAACTTCTACGATGAAATCTTCGCAGCACTTCGTATTCCTTATGTTCCAATTCGCTGGGCTCAAGATTTCGATTTCTCTAAAGATGATGAAATTAGTAAGACAGCGCGCGTACAACAGCTAATCGCAGCGTATCGCAAACACGGTCATTTGATGGCCGATATTGATCCATTGGAATACCGCCAACGAATTCACCCAGATCTTGATGTCGTAACTCATGGTCTTACTTTGTGGGATCTTGATCGCGAATTTGCTACTGGTGGATTTGGTGGCAAGAAGTTTATGAAACTTCGTGACATCTTGGGGATTTTACGTAATTCATATTGCCGCACTATTGGTGTGGAATACATGTATATTGAAAAACCTGAAGAACGTGCTTGGATTCAAGAGCATGTAGAAGTTGGTGCTCCACAGTTCCCTCGTGAAGAGCAACTTCGTATATTGCGAGAGCTCAATAGCGCAGAAGCATTCGAGTCATTCTTACAAACAAAGTTTGTCGGGCAAAAGCGATTCTCACTAGAAGGTGGCGAATCCGTTATTCCAATATTAGATGCAGTGATTTCTAGCGCAGCTGATCGCGGACTCGATGAAGTATGTATTGGTATGCCTCACCGTGGACGTCTCAATGTTTTAGCAAATATTGCTGGAAAGTCACATGGACAAATCTTCCAAGAGTTTGAAGGTCACTACACAGAAAACCAAGTACAGGGCAGTGGTGACGTGAAGTATCACTTAGGCACCGAAGGTGTATTCACTGCTGAATCTGGAGCAACAACAAAGATTTATTTGGCTGCAAATCCTTCTCACTTAGAGGCAGCAAATCCGGTCCTTGAAGGCATCGTTCGCGCAAAGCAAGACAAACTCAATATTAAGAATGCATATTCTGTAATGCCTATTTTGCTACACGGAGATGCAGCATTTGCCGGTCAAGGCGTGGTGGCAGAAACTCTCCAACTTTCTCAACTAGCGGGATATCGCACTGGCGGAACTGTTCACATTGTTATCAATAACCAAGTTGGATTTACTACTTCACCACATGCATCACGTACTGCAACTTATTCAACTGATATTGCTAAGTTGATTCAAGCACCTGTTTTCCATGTCAACGGTGATGATCCAGAAGCGTGTGTACGCGTTGCTCGCTTAGCCTTTGAATATCGTCAAGCATTCAATAAAGATGTTGTTATTGACATGGTTTGCTATCGCCGTCGTGGACACAACGAAGGTGACGAGCCAAGTTTCACACAGCCACTTATGTATAAGTTGATTGATGCAAAGCGTTCAACTCGAAAGCTTTACACAGAAGCACTTATTGGTCGCGGAGATATTTCTGTTGAAGAAGCTGAAGAAGTTTTGCGCGATTACCAATCCAAACTCGAAGCAGTCTTTGAAGCAGTTCATAATCACGTTCCGGATACTGATCCAAACTTCAAGGTTCCAGTTGCACCAAATGCAGACCGCATTGAAACAAGCATTCCTGAAACAACGGCGCGAGCAATTGCTGCGACTCAGTTAGCAATTCCTGAAGGATTCAATGTTCATCCAAAGCTCCTTCCACAATTAGCCAAGCGCGTTGAATCACTCAATGATGCAACGATTGATTGGTCGATGGGTGAAACTCTTGCCTTCGGTTCAATCTTGCTTGATGGTCACCCAATTCGTTTAGCTGGCCAAGATTCACGTCGTGGAACATTTAGCAGTCGCCACGCAGTTGTTATTGATAAAGAAAATGGCAATGAGTGGACACCGCTACGTGGCTTGATTAGCGATGAGAATCAATTTTTCGCAATTGATTCTCTCCTTAGTGAATATGCTGCAATGGGCTTTGAGTACGGTTACAGCGTTGTTCGAGAAGACGCACTGGTTTTATGGGAAGGCCAGTTTGGTGATTTTGCCAATGGAGCACAGACGATTATTGATGAATTCATCTCTTCTGCACTTCAAAAGTGGGGTGAGCGTTCTTCATTAGTACTTCTTTTGCCGCACGGATATGAAGGTCAAGGTCCAGATCACTCTTCTGCACGAATTGAGCGCTATTTAGCGCTATGCGCGGAGCAGAACATGACTGTTGCACAACCATCTAATCCTGCTTCATATTTCCACTTATTACGTTGGCACATCAAGAATCCAACACGTAGACCAATGATTGTCTTTACACCAAAATCTATGCTGCGACTTCGCGCTGCTGCTTCAGCGATTACAGATTTCACAAGTGGACATTTCCAACCACTTATCTCTGATCCTAAAGTTACAAATGCAACACGACTCATTTTCTGTTCTGGAAAGATTTATCACGACCTCGTTGCAGAGCGTGAAAAATTGGGAGAGAACACAACAGCAATTGTTCGCTTAGAACTTCTTTATCCACTGCCTGCCGCAGAGATGGCAGCAGAGGCTGCAAAGCATCCGAATGCAAATCTATTGTGGGTTCAAGATGAACCTGCAAACCAAGGTGCATGGCCATTTGTTGCACTACGTACTGCTGAACAATTTGGCGGTGAAGGTTTCGGTGGACGTAATCTTCGTCGAGTTTCACGTCGTGCTACAGCTGCTCCTGCTACTGGTAATCATCATTTGCACGAGGAAGAACAAAAAGCACTCCTCATGGAAGCATTTACTCGCTAAATTATTTTTTGCTTCTCCAGTATCGAAAAAGTACTTTCGCACGAATCTCATGGGGAGAAATCCAACCCCACTGGCGAGAATCTGTACTTTCTGTTGAATCACCTTCTACCCAATAACGGCCGCTATGAAATTTTTGAATCCGTTTTACAAGGAAAATTCCGGGGCGCTCTTCTCGTTCAATAACAACAATTGCGCCACGTTCAAGAGATGCGGTTTGGCCATGGAGCCAACGCACAAATAGCCAGTCACCATCGCTAAATGTGGGCTGCATGGATTGGCCGCTCACACCGACTGTGCCGAATTTGCTCATAGGCGGTAGTCTCGCATCTGTAGGTAAAATTTTGTATTGATAAGGATTGAAACAGGAGAGGCACACACTATGTTTTCACCAAAGATAACCGTTCACGCACACTGCGATCTTCCATGTGGCGTTTATGACCCAGCACAAGCACGTATCGAAGCTCTATCTGTGAAGGCATGCATGGAAAAATATGCAGCTAATGCAGATGCAGACTTTCGCTCACGCTCTGTAGCAATCAAAGAAGAGCGCTCACACCAAGTAAAAGAGCATCTCTGGGTGCTCTGGACAGATTATTTCAAGCCAAATCACTTTGAGGCATATCCACAACTTCACACACTATTCAACGAAGCAACAAAGCTTGCAGGAGCCGCTGGAACA
>WLDA01000095.1 GCA_009705025.1 Actinomycetota bacterium
TAGAGTTGATTTTCCAACACCTGAATGGCCAACTAATACGGAGGTTTTGCCAAGTAATATCCCGCGCAACATCTCAACATCCTTGGCTCGAGATTCCGTCTTTATAGAGGTATGAATAATCTGAACTCCAAGGTGGGCGTAATCCAATAGAAAAGCGGGTGCTGCTCCTAAATCATTTTTTGTTATAAGAAGTATTGGTGTTATGCCTTCATTGAAGGCACAGACTAGAAAACGATCGATAAGTCCACGACGCGGCTCCGGATTAGATGCTGCAACGACAATTACTAATTGATCAATATTTGCAACGATTGTGCGCTCAACTTTTGCATCATCATCTACTGTTCGACTCAAACTATTTCGTCGCTCCTGTACTGCAACGATTCGCGCTAGCGAGCCTTCGCTTCCAGTTACATCTCCGACAACGGACACAAGATCTCCCACAACAACTGATTTAGGGCCGAGCTCTCGAGCTCTCATCGCCGTAATAATTGTGCCGTCATCGGTAATACATGTCTGTCGACCGCGATCAACTGTTGTAACTAAGGCCTGTAATGCATCTGAATAATCAGGACGATCTTTGCTGCGTGGACGAGTGCTTCGCGCTGGACGAATGCGAGCGTCGGACTCGTCATATTCACGTTTTGCCATCATTGAAGGATAGAGCTCCATAACCCTGGAAAATCTGGCAATGTCTTACGGGTTGTAGCAATGTTTTCTACTTCAATACCTTTTACAGCAAGACCGAGTACCGCACCAGCAGTTGCTAATCGATGATCGTCATAGGTGTGGAATAGACCTCCATGTAATGGTGCAGGAGTTATGTGCAATGAACTCTCTTCTTCACGCACATTTCCACCGAGTGAATTAATTTCGCGAGTAAGGGCTGCAAGGCGATCAGTTTCATGTAAGCGCAAATGAGCGATACCACGAAGGTGCGATGGTGAATCAGCCAACGCAGCAAGTGCTGCAATAGATGGAGTGAGTTCGCCAACATCATGTAAATCAATATCAATTCCAGAAATCTTTCCGGTACCTGTAACGGTAAGACCTTCTGAATGTAAATCAACTTTTGCACCCATGCGTGTGAGTATTGAACGGAGTTGATCTCCTGGCTGCGTTGTTTTCATTGGCCAATCTGCAATTGTGATGCTGCCACCGCTGACCATTGCCATTGATACAAATGGTGCTGCATTAGAAAGATCAGGCTCAATTACTAATTCTTTACCGTATAAATCTCCTGATTGCACAGTCCATGTATTTGAATTCGAATCGACAATTACCTCAGCACCAAAATCTCTGAGCATTTCAACAGTCATCTCAATGTGTGGCATAGATGGAAGCGAAGAGCCGACATGGCGTGCAATCAGACCATTTTTCATACTTGGTGCAATAAGTAAGAGCGCAGATAAAAATTGGCTAGATGCACTTGCATCAATAACTAACTCTCCACCAGGAATTTCACCACTGCCATGTAAAACCATAGGCAAGCTATAACGACCATCGTGACTAATTGATATTCCTAAATCTTCTAGCGCTTTTATTACTGGTCCTAGTGGACGTTCATGAGAACGAGGATCTCCATCAAAGGAAATATCGCCTTTAGCAAGAGCTGCAAATGGTGGCAAGAAGCGCATAACTGTTCCTGCATTTCCAACGTCAATACTTATATTTCCGTGCAATGTTGCTGGCGTTACCTTCCACTGCAACTCTTCAATTCCATCGACAGTTGTTTGAATCTCTTCAATGCCAACACCAAGGCTGCGCAATCCACTGACCATAAGCTCTGAATCGCGTGAGACTAAGGGACGTCGTAGCAATGATGGACTTATGCATTGTGACGCAAGAATGAGAGCTCTATTTGTGACTGATTTTGAACCAGGAATTACGACGCGCGAAATCACATTGTGTGATCCTCGAAATGGCGCAGGCCAATGAGGTTGAACTTTCGCGTCAGACATGTGCTCAGTCTATCCTTGCCACATGTGTGGTCGTTATGCCCAAAGCGCGCAGATGCGAGATCTCATTGAACAATTTGAGGTAACCGGTGTCGCACCCCACGAGGCTCTACCCCAAAATTGGAATATTGCTCCGACAAATGAGATTTACATTATTCGCTCATCTGCATTCAATGGTGGAGATGCACTCTCTCGAGATTTAACAACGCTGTCATGGGGATTGATTGCTCCTTGGCTCAAAGATGAAAATGAAGCAAGAATTTCTCAATCACGGGCAATAAATGCACGAAGTGAATCAATACATGAGAAGCCAACTTTTCGTGATGCATTTCGTAGAACACGATGTCTTATTCCTGCTGAAGGTTATTATGAATGGGCAAGCGCACTTGGTGCATATTCCCCTAAGCAACCCTTTTTTATAACTTCGGAAAATGGAAAACAACTTTCTATTGCAGGCATCTGGAGTTCTTGGCAAAGCCCTGAAGGCATAACAATTGAAAGTGCATCTGTAATCACACGTGAAGCGGTAGGTGAGTTAGCAACTATTCATAGTCGAATGCCTGTAATGATGCCTCGCGATCGCTGGGATGCATGGCTCAATCCGCAAGAGCGAGATATTCCCACTCTTCAAAATCTCATGGCTCTAGAGAAACCGGATGCCAACTTAGTAGCGCGACCCGTATCGAGTGACGTAAATTCTGTGGCAAATACGGGGGAAAAATTGACGCGTGCAATAACTCTCGGCGAGCCAGAAACCCTCTTTTAGCGATAATCTAGCCGCAATGACATCGACAGATTTAGTCAAGGAGAGCTCGACGGAACGCACTATCCGCTTCGAGCGAGATGCCCTTGCCTATACAAATCAGCTCTATGCGGCAGCACTTAGGTATACAAAGAATCCTGATGATGCAAAAGATTTAGTTCAAGATACATATTTGAAAGCGTTTGCATCTTTTCACCAATTTGAACCAGGTACCAATCTAAAAGCGTGGCTCTATCGTGTACTAACTACTACTTTTATAAATACATATCGCAAAGATCAACGCCGTCCTCAACTCACATCTAGCGAAGTCGATGATTCAGATCTTTATAAATCTGCATCGCACACAAGCGATCAAGGAAAATCGGCAGAAGTAGAAGCTCTTGAAAATCTACCTGATAGCGATATCAAGAGAGCGCTGCTTGATATTCCTGAAGAGTTTCGCATTGCCGTCTATTTAGCTGACGTAGAAGGCTTTTCGTATAAAGAAATTGCAGACATTGTCGGTGCACCTGCAGGAACGATTATGTCGCGCCTACATCGTGGCAGAAAACAACTGCGCGAACGTCTGACTGAGTATGCAAAAGAACTCGGATATGACACTGAGTCAAAGAAGAACTCTCCAACAGAGGGGAGCAAAAAATGATATTTCAAGAAATTCTCTGCTCTGATGTCTTGAATTCAATTGTTATTTTCATTGATGGAGATATCGCTGCAGAACCACGCGGGCAAGCAATTGCCTCGCACATGACAACATGCTCAAACTGCCAAGCAGAGCTCGAGCACGAACAAGCAATGCGCACTCTTTTGCAAGATGTCCTGCGCCGTACATGTTGCGAGAGCGCTCCTCAGGAATTACATGATCAGCTTCATCTACAGCTCCAAGCACAAATGATGGGCCAGTTCACTTCGGAAGTTGTCACTGAATTCAAGATGACAGAAATATCAATTGAAATAGACGAGTTTGGAAATATCGAACATCGGGAAACAACTATTGAACATACTCAAGAGATTCGCTTTGATGATGGGCAGAAATAATTCATTATGCAGCCCGCTGAGGATGTAATTGGCGCTGTTGGTTTTGCAGTTATGACTGTGCGACCTGGAGATACCGCTCTTGCAATGGGTATTGGAGATTTACCAATTGTTGCTCAGTCTCATTTACTCAACATTATGGAACATGCAGCAGTCATTGCAATCTCTGATTACTTAGAGCCTGGTGAAACTACTAATTTTGTCAGCGTGGAATTTACTTCAATCAATTCAGCAATTATTGGCGCTGAACTTCGTGGGAATGCTCGTTGTATAGAAGTTGATGGACGTAATCTTGCTTTTGAATGTGATGTCTTTGAAGGTGAACGTCAGATTGCAACTGCGATATTAAAAAGAACGACAGTGGAGCGAGTATCTTTCCTCGCTCGCACTGCCGCGCAAAACCTTATTTCTTAGTTGCCCAGAAAATTTCAGCAATCTCGTCAATCTTTGAGATCAACTTATCTGCAACAGCAACATCTTGAGTGCCCTTTGTTCCAGCGGCTCCTGCAAGCTTTGTTGCTTCGTTGAATAGTGTGTGAAGTTGTGGATATGCCTCAAAGTGATTTGGCTTGAAATAATCTGTCCAGAGCACCCAGAGATGCTCTTTTACTTGGTGTGA
>WLDA01000096.1 GCA_009705025.1 Actinomycetota bacterium
ATTCTTGGTGGAGTCGTCGATATAGATGTCGACGACTCCGCTAAGGATATTTAGATCACGAGAAAGGTAAAAAAATGGCGAGTGCAGTTGAGATTAAGGGTATTGAGAAGAAATATCCCGGAGTTGTTGCAAACCACAACGTAACTCTCACTGTCCAAAAAGGGCACATTCACGCGATCATTGGTGAAAACGGTGCCGGTAAGTCCACTCTCATGAAGATTCTCTACGGAATGGTCCGACCTGATAGCGGAACCATTTCAATTGATGGAAAAGATGTGGTCTTGAAATCCCCACATGACTCAATAGCTCTTGGCGTTGGCATGGTCCACCAGCATTTTATGCTTGCAGATAATGCAACTGTTTTAGAAAATGTAATTTTAGGTAGCGAACCCGTAAGTTTTGGTGGCGTAATTCAACACACTGCAGCTAGAGATAAACTCATTGAAATTACAGAAAAGTATGGTCTTGATATTGATCCAGATCAAAATGTTGCCGAATTGAGTGTTGGAGAGCGCCAACGTGTTGAAATCTCTAAAGTGCTATTTAGAGGTGCGCAGATTTTGATTTTAGATGAACCAACAGCTGTTTTAGTTCCACAGGAAGTCGACGAACTTTTCTCGAATCTCAAAGATTTGACTGCCCATGGGCTCACAATTATTTTCATTTCACACAAGCTCGATGAAGTTTTAGCCATTGCTGATGCAATCACGGTGATGCGAACAGGAACGACAGTTGCCTCTGTTGACCCAAAGAGTGCAACAAAGAAACAACTTGCCGAACTTATGGTCGGACGCGAACTTCCAAAGCGTCGCGAAGTTTCAACCCAGCCAAGTAATAAGAAAGTATTAGAAATAGAAAATGCTTCTTATTCAGCACCTGATGGTCGCGAAATCCTTCATGAAATTTCACTCGCTATCCATGCTGGAGAAATAGTTGGCCTGGCAGGCGTAGAAGGAAATGGGCAATCCGAACTTATTGAGTTGATAATGGGATTGGTAAAGACAAGTGGTGGCACTGTCTCAATACTTGATGAAGATATTGCAGAGATGTCATCGAGAAAGATTAGAGATTCAGGGGTTGGATACATTCCCCAAGATCGTCAACGTGATGCACTCCTGATGTCGGCTCCATTGTGGGAGAACAGAATTTTGGGACATCAATCAACGCAGCCAATGTCTAATGGTCTATGGATTAATAAAGGTAACGCGCAAAAAGATTCAGAGCGCCTTGTCAAAGAATTCGATGTACGTACTCCAAGTATTAATGTGATGGCTGGAGCACTTTCGGGAGGAAATCAACAAAAGTTTATTGTGGGAAGAGAATTGAGCGGAGATCCGCATCTACTGATTGCCGCACAACCAACTCGTGGTGTCGATGTTGGCGCACAGGCTCTGATCTGGAATTACCTTATTGAGGCACGCGTTGCGGGTATGGCAATTCTTTTGATTTCAGCTGACTTAGATGAATTATTCAATCTCTCTGATCGCTTAGCCGTAATTTCTGGTGGCCGAATTGTTGCCATCTTGGATCCAGAAAAGACTACTTCTGAAGAGCTTGGATTAGCTATGACTGGAGAGAAGATCGCATGAAACTAAGTAAAGTATTTTGGGGAATAGTCGCACCACTTGCCGCAATTGCTACTTCGCTACTTCTTGTCAGTGGAATTCTGCTTCTCAAAGGTAATCCTCCATACGAGACCCTCAAGACAATGATTGATTACGGTTTTACGCCTCGAAATATTGTGGCTGAACTCAATATCGCTTCTAGTTATTACATTGCTGGAGTAGCAGCTGCAATCGGATTCAAAATGCTGCTTTTCAATATAGGTATCGATGGTCAATATCGTATGGCGGTATTTTTTGCTGCCGTTGTTGGCGGAGCAGTCACCCTTCCACCAATCTTGCATGTAACGCTCATCATCATTGTTGGTGCAGTAGTTGGCGGCCTCTGGGGAAGTATTGCCGGGTATCTTAAAGTAAAACGAGGAATCTCTGAAGTTATTAGCAATATTATGCTCAATGTTATTGCTGGCGGTTTAGTTGCATTTCTTTTGCAGCCAGGCCGTCTTGGTGAACAAGCAGATGGTTCTAATAACTTGAATACTCCGATCCTTGCAACATCTGGTTGGATGCCAACTATCAAATTCCTTGATGGCGAGATTCATAGCTTTCTAATTGTTTCTGTATTTATTGGAATTGGTTATTGGGTGCTACTCAACAAGAGCGTATTTGGTTTCAATTTGCGTTCAACAGGTATGTCATTCCGAGCAGCACGCGCTGGTGGAGTGAATGCACCGCGAATGATCTTTGTAACAATGGCGCTCTCTGGTGCGATTGCAGGTCTTACCGGTATGGGAACACTGTTGAGCGAAACACATAGTTACAGCATCTCTTTCCCTTCAGGGTATGCACTCACTGGATTAGCACTTGCATTGCTTGGACGTAACCACCCAGTGGGTATTGCATTTGCAGCATTTTTCTGGGCTTTCCTAGATCGCTCTGCAGGTGTATTGGATCTCAACGGTGTACCTCGCGAAATCATCACAATTATGCAAGGAACAATTGTTCTCTCCATTGTTGTTGCTTACGAACTGATTAAGCGAATCAACCAAAAACAAGAGCAACGGTTGGTTGGAAATGCAGGCATTGAACAGATATCTGTGCCAAAGGCAGAGAGTGAGAAAAACGCATGAGTATTCTTACGAAGGAAAAATTAAAGAAAACAGTTACTTCTCCCTCAAGAATTGCAATTATTGTTGCTGTAGTTCTCATAGTCGCATCAATCGTGCGCCGAATAACTGGGGCTGATGACATCACATCTGCTGGTGCCACAGGTGCAACTTTGCGCTTCACAATCCCACTCCTTATGGCAGGTTTAGGCGGACTTTGGGCGGAGCGCTCTGGTGTAATCAATATTGGTCTTGAAGGAATGATGATTGCAGGAACATGGTTAGGCGCATGGTTTGGCTTCCTGCACGGTCCATTGGTCGGATTTATCTGCGCCGCAATTGGTGGTGCTCTTATCGGTCTTTTTCACGGATTTCTTGTTGTAAAGATTGGTATTGATCAGGCAGTATCTGGATTAGCAATAAATCTTTTAGCATTAGGAACAGCACGATACTTATCTAGCATTTACTTTGCGCCTAATGGTGGAGATATCAGTCTTTCCCCACAAGTAAAACAGCCAGGAGTATTTTCAGTACCAATACTTAGTTCGTTTCTTGCAGATCTCAATGCTAAGAACATTATTGTGATTTCAGATGCGGCGGGCATTCTTGGTGGATTTGTAACTGAAGTTTCATATGCAACAGTTCTACTATTTCTACTAGTTCCAATATCGACATGGTTGTTATGGCGCACACGTTTTGGGCTACGTCTTCGCTTCTGCGGTGAGAATCCAGTTGCGGCAGAATCTCTAGGTGTTAAAGTTTTCCGCACTCGCTATATCGCATTAGCAATTTCAGGAATGTTCGCATCCCTTGGCGGGGCTTACTTATGTATGGTTTCAGCAAGCGTTTACCGTGAAGGTCAGACTGCGGGCCGAGGATTTATTGGGCTTGCAACAGTAATCTTCGGCAACTGGAGGCCAACGGGAGTTCTAGCTGGATCATTCCTATTTGGGTTTACTGATGCACTACGTGTTCGCCAGTCGACTTCAGTGCATGCAATTCTTCTAGTCATTGTGATCTTGGGGCTCTTATTTGCAATGTGGAAGTTATTCCAACGCAATTACAAAGTCTTTGGAATATCGGCTCTATCTTCTTTGATAGTTGGAGTCATATTCCTCAAAGTTCCAAAGATCCCAGACGAATTTGTAACCTTCTTTCCAAACTTGGCAACAATCCTCGTACTTGTCTTACTAGCGCAGAAACTTCGTCCACCTGCAATGCTCGCGGTTCCATTCCGTGAGAGAGAAGAAGGACACTAGATGTCACAATCAGAATTTTGGGACTCATCTGTACTCAAAAGTTTGAAACCAGTATTAGACAAATCAACACTCGTTCGCGTAAACGAAGAGAAAATTGTTGAAGTTGCAAACTGGATGGCGTATGAAGAATTCGCTAAACCAGATGGTTCCATGCTTTTTGATTTCGGAAATGATCCTGACTTTCTCATGGATTACACATTGGTTATAAATACTCTGAACTTTGCTTTTACTGATTTTAAAACCGGTGTGAAATTTGAGACTGATTACATGGGTAAAAGATGGTGCGATAGCGAAGCAATGAATGCTTGCCTACACCGCGCTCGAGCAGCAGGAATTCCGTTTTTCGATGGTGAATACCTTGCGAAAATTACTCGTGAGGAGCTAGCAAAGGTATTTAGCGGAAC
>WLDA01000097.1 GCA_009705025.1 Actinomycetota bacterium
ATGACTTTTCTTGCCTTTCTACTCATTGGAGTTTGGGAATTCGGTCAGAGCTGCGCAATCACTGCAACGTCTGGTTGTTATCAAGTTCGCGACCCACTCGATATGGCTGTATTTGCTGCTGGCTTTGCTGCTTCGTGTACTGGCTTTCTATGGTGGAATGCATCACCTGCTCGTATTTTTATGGGCGATACAGGATCGCTTGCTCTCGGTGGCGCACTTGCAGGACTTGCAACAACGCTTCGTGTAGAACTTTTGCTACTCCCTCTTGGTGGGCTCTTCGTGATCATTACATTTTCGGTCATTATTCAAACTCTTTATTTCAAAGCAACTGGCGGTAAGAGAATTTTCAAGATGGCGCCTTTGCAACATCACTTCGAATTACTCGGCTGGGGTGAGGTAACCATCGTGCTTCGCTTCTGGATTATTGCTGGACTCTGTGTCGCAGTTGGTCTAGGTCTTTTCTATGCACAATGGGTGGCGAAGTAAGAAAGATGGCCACGCTTTTTTCATCTCAGAAAGTGCTGATACTCGGTGCGGGTGTTACAGGTATTGCTGTTGCGCAAGCTTTATCCAAGCGAGGCGCCCATATCGCAATTGTTGAGGAGAATAAGGAATCCAACTTTGATTTTCCGAGAGTTGAAATAGATTCAATCGATATTTCAGATTGGGATTCAATCGTAGTTTCCCCAGGATGGAAAGAGTCACATCCAATTATTCAAGCAGCTCAATTAGGTGGCATTACTATCTTGAATGAGATTGATATTGCTTGGGAAATTCATCTTGAAATGGCTCCTTCTCAAAAATGGGTAGCAATTACTGGAACTAATGGAAAGACGACTACTGTTGAAATGGCAGCGAGCATGCTTCGCTCTGGTGGTTTTCATGCAATTGCATGTGGAAATGTGGGCGAGACTGTCATTTCGGTTGTGGATCAAAATGATCCGTATGACTATCTCGTTGTCGAGCTATCATCGTTTCAATTACATTGGTCAAAAAAGGCGCAGTTCGTCTCATGCGCAATACTAAATATTGCTGATGACCATACAGATTGGCATGGTTCTTTTGAAAAATATGCACAGGCGAAAATTTCATTATTGGATCGCACATCAACGGCAATACTTAATGGAGATGATGGGGTAGTAGTAGAAAAAAGCGCTCATTGGCAAGGAAGAAAGATTTTTTACGGATTAGACACCCCGAAACCTGGGGAACTTGGCGTAGTAGAAAATTTATTGGTAGACCGTGCATTTGTTCTTGATCCCCAAGAAGCGGCGATGATTTGTGAGCTTGTTGATGTGAAACCAACTGCACCACACAATGTCTCAAATGCACTCGCAGCCGCAGGTATCGCACGATCACTTGGGGTAACACACGAAGCTATACAGAAAGCTCTTCAGAATTTCACACCTGGGCGACATCGCATCGAAATAGTGTGCGAAAAAAATGGCATTACATGGATTGATGATTCCAAAGCAACTAATCCTCACGCTGCAGCAGCTTCTCTGCTTTCACAATTACACGTTGTTTGGATTGCGGGAGGTTTGGCAAAGGGTGCAAAGATGGAAGAACTTATTTCACGAACAAAAGGACGTATTCGCTCTGCCATAGTCATTGGTAGCGATGGAGAACTTATTGCCAGCGAACTTCGCAGGCAGGCACCTGAAGTGCAAATATTCAAAATAGAGACACCAAGTGATTATCACAAAGGCGCAGAGTCAAATTCTCTAATGGAAACTGTTGTGAAGAAAGCGCATGAAGTTGCTATCGAAGGCGACACCGTCCTTTTAGCGCCTGCGTGTGCATCTATGGATCAATTCATCTCTTATTCTGATCGAGGAGATCGATTCGCAGAAGCAGTAAAGAAAGTTGTACTTCATGGTAAATAATCAGGTGAAGAAGTCTGCTCTCACCGGGTTCCTAAGTAAGCCGGTAAATTTCTATTACATGCTTCTGGGTAGCACACTCGCTCTTACATTCATGGGGCTGATTATGGTTTTTTCAGCTTCATCGATTCATTCCTTGGAAACGAAGGGGAATTCCTACGGAATTGTTTTACGTCAAGCGCTGGCAATCTGCGCGGCGTTACCTTTGGGATTTTTTGCATCTAGGTTGTCATTGAAAAGGTGGCAGGCCATTGCTAAGAGATCACTAATAATTTCAATCGTACTTCTGGCATTCGTTCAAATTATTGGACGCAGTGTAAACGGAAATAGAAACTGGATAAGCCTTGGATTCGTCGATGTTCAACCTAGCGAATTTGCAAAATTCTTAATGATTTTATGGGCTGGATACATGCTCGCTAGCCGAGAGCGTGCAGGTATTGTTCAAGCAAATGTTTTGATGTTGATTGCTCCTGGCTTCGCGCTGGCTATGGCCCTTATATATTTCGGTAATGATTTAGGAACAGTCTCTGTTTTTGCATTGATTTTGGCGGGACTCTTATGGGTATCAGGTGTACCAATGCGTCTTTTCACACTTGTTACAACACTTGGATTTGCAGGTATTGCAGCACTCATCGTGACGTCACCCAATAGAGCGCAGAGATTACTCGTTGTGCTGCATCCCTTTGCAGAAGGTGATTACAAGAATGCGGGCTGGCAACCAGCACACAGTCTTCTTGGCCTAGCTAGTGGTGGACTATTCGGAGTTGGCCTCGGGGCAAGCAGACAAAAGTGGGGAAACCTTGCCGAAGCACATACAGATTTTATTTTCTCTGTCATTGGAGAAGAGTTAGGACTATTTGGAACTCTCGCAGTTCTTCTCCTCTTTGCTGCTTTGATTTTCTCTACCTTCAAGATTTCAATGCGAACACATGATCCACTTGTTCGCTATACCTGCGCTGGAATTGGCTGCTGGATCACTATTCAGGTAATACTCAATTTAGGCTCTGCACTGAGCGTGTTACCCGTAGTTGGCGTAACACTTCCTTTCCTCTCTTACGGTGGCTCTGCATTATTAGCAACGTATTGTGCGATTGGTTTTGTTCTTGGTGCAGCACGCAGAGATCCAAGAATTTACGATGAAGTGAAGAGATCGAAGTTCCCATGGCTCGCGTAATTATCGCTGGGGGAGGTACAGCTGGCCATATAGAACCCGGTCTTGCAGTTGCTCGACTGTGGCGAGATAAGAATCCAAATGATCACATCGCATTTTTAGGTACAAAAAGTGGATTAGAGAACTCATTAGTTCCAGCAGCAGACTTCGAACTACTTTTGATTCCAAAAGTAGTTGCCCCTCGCAAACTTTCTGCCACGGCGTTTCTCGCTCCTTTTACATTTATTAGTGCGCTGATTCAAGCTCGCAAGCACATAAAAGGTGCCAGAGTAGTCATTGGTTTCGGAGGCTACGTAAGTGCGCCAGCGTATTGCGCAGCTAAGTTATCTGGAATTCCGATTGTCATACATGAATCAAATGCTAAACCTGGAGTCGCCAATAGGTTAGGTGCACTACTAGGTGCCTCAGTTGCAATCTCTCGAAGCGTAGAGAGTGGGAAATTCTCTGATGCACTAATTACAGGCTTACCACTTCGCAGTGAAATAATTGATGCGTTCAAAAGTGCGCAAAAAGATTGGACGAAGGCCCGTCACCAAGCGAAAATTGATTTAGGTTGCGATCCAAGTAAAAAACTCATTCTGATAATGGGTGGATCTCAAGGTTCAATAGCACTCAATAAGGTGGTTGCAGAGTCCCTTGAAAACCTGCTCAACCAGGGTTACAGCGTTATTCATTCAGTTGGGCGAGGAAATAATCTTCCAGACAAGCGTGATGGTTACTTTCCCACTCCATATATAACGTCAATGAGCAATGCCTATTTAGCGGCAGATTTGATTATTGCTCGAAGCGGAGCAGTTACGTGTAGCGAATTTCGCACACTAGGTCGATACGCTTTATTCGTGCCTCTACCAATTGGAAATGGCGAACAACGCCTCAATGCTATGGATTTGGTAGAAGCAGGAAGAGCACAGATAGTTCAACAAAGTGATTTTGATGCTCACTATGTTCAGGAAAATATCAAGGGGCTCCTTGAACAGTCTGAAAAAACTCATATCGCAGGTGATCCAACAGAGTTACTAGCAGCAGAAAAAATCGTGAACTTGATTGAATACGTAAGTCAAGTAGGCAGATGATGCGCAGAACTCTCGCTGATCTAATAGACCACCGGATTCATTTCATAGGTATTGGTGGCGCTGGCATGAGCGGTCTTGCTCGCATTGCACTTTCATATGGAATCGAA
>WLDA01000098.1 GCA_009705025.1 Actinomycetota bacterium
GATTTCATTATCTTTTTCGCAGGTAATAACTGTTGCTGGATAGAAGGCTCCATCACCTGCTGGTGTTGTGCCGCCTGTAATGATCTTTGCGCCAGCTTTGACTGCATTACTTACTAATTCTGCAATCTTATTGCGCTCTTTCATCGAAACACTGGCACCAAGCTGCACGCCAGAATCAGTTCCTTTACCCATTACGAGCGCGCCCATTGCTTTACTAAATTCTGCAACGAATTTTTCTGCTACTGGGCGTTGTACATAAACGCGATTTGCAGCAGTGCAAGCAGCGCCACCGTTGCGCATCTTTGCAAGCATTAATCCTTGAACTGCTGCTGGAATATCTGCATCATCAAATACAACAAATGGGGCATTGCCGCCGAGTTCCATAGAACAACGAACCACTCGATCTGCTGCATCTTTGAGCAAGATACGTCCGACTTCGGTTGATCCAGTAAAAGAAAGATTGCGAAGGCGTGGGTCGTGAAGCATTTTTGAAATTGATGCACCAACTTTTTCAGGCATAATAATATTGATAACACCTTTAGGTACGCCTGCGCGTTCCATAATGTCAACAATTGCGAGCGCTGTCAGTGGAGTCTCACTTGCTGGCTTCAAAATCATTGTGCAACCAGCGGCAATTGCAGGACCAATTTTGCGAGTTGCCATTGCTGCTGGGAAATTCCATGGAGTAATAAGGAGTGAAACGCCTATTGGTTGATGAGTTACCAGGATTCGCTTGTCGCCACTTGGTGATTTTCGGAAGTCACCAGGAACGCGAACTGCTTCTTCCGAGAACCAGCGGAAGAATTCGGCGGCGTATAGAACTTCTCCCTTTGCGTCGCTAAGAACTTTCCCGTTTTCTTTAGAAACAATTGTTGCGATGGAATCAGCTTCGGCGCTCATGATTTCAAATGCTTTGCGCAAGATTTCGGCTCGTACCCGTGGCGCGCTCTTTGCCCATGAAGCAGCCGCTTTATCTGCAGCGGCGAGAGCTGCTTCGCATTCCTTGTCACCAGCTAGGGCAACTTCAGCAATCACTGAACCGTCGCTGGGATCATAAACTGGCATTTTCCCAATGCCATCGACCCATTCACCATCGATATACATTTGAGTGCGCATAAGATGAGCATACTAAGTTCGCAATATGCGGCGCTAGTAGCGTCGCGCAAAGGAGTTGTCAGTGCCCAAATCTTGGACCGACGGCGCACCAGAACCTGTCGCATTGCAAGATCACGCACATGTACGTGATCCGCTTTCCTACAAAATAAAGCGACGCTTATTAGGAAATGCACTCAATCGACATTCACTTGGCCATCAACGCTTGAGCAAGCGTTATGCACTTGGAATTCTTTCTTCTGACTGTATTTCATCTTCTGCATATGGCAGCGAACAAATCTTGATTGCACTACTGCCTGCATTTGGTCTTGCAGCTTTTGCAATCTTGATGCCAATGACCGTAGTCGTTTTAGTAATTTTAACAATCATCACTCTTTCATATAGAAATGTGATTGATGTGTACACCAAAACTGGTGGCGCATACATTGTGGCTAGAGATAACTTTGGGCCTGTTGTTGCACAAATTGCTGCTGTGGCACTCATGCTTGATTACATAGTTACTGTTGCCATTCAATCAGCTGCCGGGGTTGCAGCAATAATTTCTACATTCCCCGAACTTCTCGGGTGGAAAATGCCCATGATTTTTGGAGTCATTCTTCTTCTCACATATGGGAATTTGCGTGGAGTCAAAGAAGCTGGAAAAGCATTTGCCTTGCCTACATATTTCTTCGTTGGATGTATGGCAATTGTTTTCACGATGGGCCTGTATAGACATTTTTCAGGCACATTGACGGTTCTTTCAACTGATCAACCAGGAGCAGTGCACGTAGGACAGGAACAAGGCCTACTTACATTTGCCGCGATCTTTATTCTGCTTCGCGCATTTGCTAATGGTGGTTCTTCTCTCACTGGCCTTGAAGCAATCTCTGATGGAGTTGCCTTGTTCAAAACTCCAGAACATGTGAATGCACGCAGGACTCTTGTAGTTATGAGCACAATTCTTGGAACTCTTGTTCTTGGAGTTTCATGGTTTGCCCACAAAATTCATGCGATGCCCTACGAAACAGGCACTCCTACAGTTATCTCCCAAATTGCAAAAGTAATTGTTGGTGATGGGGTATTTGGTCAAGTGATGTTCGTAATGGTTCAGCTTGCAACGATGCTTATTCTTTTCGCTGGCGCTAATACAACTTATAGTGCATTTCCACTCTTAGTAAATTTTGTAGCATCAGATGGCTATCTCCCACGCCAACTGACAAAACGTGGACACCGCTTAGCATTTTCAAATGGAATTCTTCTTCTGTCAGGTGGTGGCTTATTCCTCGTTGTCTTTACTGCAGGATCTGTTGAACATTTAGTCGCGTTTTATGCACTCGGAGTATTTACAGGATTTACTTTGGCGGGCTTTGGTATGGCACGACATTCACTTCGAAACCGCCCAGAATCCTGGCGCTTCAAAGTATTTATAAATACTTTGGCAGGCAGTATTTCTTTCATCGTTGTAATTATTTTCTCAATTGTAAAATTCAGTGAAGGTGCGTGGTTAGTACTTATTACGGCACCAATACTCGTGATGATTTTCTTACGCTTGCGCAGGCAATACACTCGCGAACAAAATGCGCTTGCAGTGAAGCAAGAGAATGAGCGCGCAACTTCCATTGCTCGACATGACGTGACAGTTCTGGTTGATAATGTCGATCTGGCAACGGTTGGTGCTGTGCGTTATGCACGATCACTGAAACCAAGAAATCTTTCTGCGGTTCACTTTGTAATTGATGATCGCCGTGCAGAAGCAATTGCAAAAGCCTGGGCAGAATCCGATGCACTTGATGACGTTGCACTTGAACTTATCGATTGCCCTGATCGCAGACTTCCAAATTCGGCACTCGATTATGCAATTAGAATGACTGAAAAAAAGGATGTAGAACTCACACTTCTATTACCTCGTCGTTCATATTCACGGCTTCTCGGTAGATTGTTACACGATCAAACTGCTGAAGAAATTGCAGCACCAATCTCACAATTAAGTCGAGTCGTGGCAACGATTGTGCCCTTTGATGTAAATAAAATTACATCAGGACAAGGTATAACTACTCATACCGTTGATGTTCAAAAACTTCCTGAAGAAAAAAAGGTTGTGACCAAGCCAGTTACGCCACCAATTACTATTGAACCAATTAGTCATTATGCAGAAGACCTGACACCTATTGGCAAAATTCAATGGCGCAAACGTGCACATGTGCAAGGGCAAGTAACATCTATTAAGACTGCCGCAAGTGGTTCAGCGCCATTGCTTCATGTTGAACTATGGGATGAAACTGGTGGTGTAACTCTTCACTTTATTGGTCGGCGCGAAATTTCTGGCCTCGAAGTTGGCTCGCAACTTCGAGCAGAGGGAATGGTTGGCGAAGAAGATGGTTCGCTGACAATTCTAAATCCGTCATACGAACTTCTTATTTAGTATTGGCGGTGGCGGTGGGATTTGAACCCACGGTTGAGTTTCCCCAACACACGCTTTCGAGGCGTGCTCTTTTGGCCGCTCAGACACGCCACCAGAGATGACGATACATCAATACTTTATTGACGCTGATTTTGGAAAAAATCTTGTAGCAGCTTTGAAGATTCATCAGCCATAACGCCGCCGCGCACTTCAACTTTATAGAGTGATCGTGGATCACGAAGTAAATCCCATACCGAACCTACGGCACCTGCTTTTTCGTCCCACGCTGCGAAGACAAGCGTTGAAATTCGTGACTGTGCAATTGCTCCAGCGCACATTGCACATGGTTCAAGAGTGACAACAAGTGTGCAACCATCAAGTCGCCAGGTTCCAAGTAATTCTGCTGCAGCACGAATTGCAACAATTTCTGCATGCGCTGTTGGATCACCAAGAGCTTCTCGCTCGTTACGACCTTGAGAGATCACTTCATTATTTTTGTTTATAACAATTGCACCTACTGGCACATCACCAGTGCGTAGTGCTTCTTGCGCAACAGCAAGAGCTGCTCGCATTGATTCTTGATCGTTCACAGTCCTAGTAACTCTGCAAACTGATCGCCAAACCCAAGTCGCGATGCAATCGCTTCTAATTGTTCATCTGGAAATAATTCTTCGTCTGCACAAATTGCTTCAATTTCCATTTGATTCA
>WLDA01000099.1 GCA_009705025.1 Actinomycetota bacterium
CGCGCAGTCTCAAGTGCTGACTCCATTGTCATCTCTTTTTCGAAAAACGTTGTTTTGTTTAGCTACGTAGCGCTTCCGCAAGACTGCGGAAATCTTCTACCAAAATATCAATCTCTTCCTGTCCGTGTGCCAAAGAGATCAACCATTGCTCATCGAGTCCCGGAGGCGTAATTACTCCACGATTGAGCGACCAGAGCCATGAGAGCTCTGCGATTTTGAAATCAGTTGCTTTGTAATCGCGGTAGTTGCGCACGGGCAGCGTTGACCATGTGATGCAACCTTTTACGCCAAAACCAACAGTGTGTGCTGGTAATTGGTATTGCTCAATAATTTCGGTAATACGTGCAAGTGCCTGCATGTTGAGCGCTTCTGCTTTCGCAAGCGCTTCTTCAGTACAGATTTTATCGACTGCGCGTACGCCAGCCATTGCAAGTGGGTTACCGTTGAAAGTACCAAAGTGTGCAAGGCGGCCATCGGCAACTGCATCCATGTACTTCTTCTTGCCACCAAATGCAGCAAGTGGAACTCCACCGCCAATTGATTTAGCAAGTGTGATCAGATCTGGTTTTACACCAAGACGTTGCGCTGCACCTTGTGGCCCAGCAGTAAGTCCTGTTTTTACTTCATCAAAAATAAGAATGATGTCGTAGTGATCACAGAGTGCGCGAACACCTTCAAGGTATCCAGCATCTGGGAGAACAATTGCAATATTTTCTAGAACAGGTTCGAGAATAAAGCAAGCAATATCTTTTGCATGCTCTTCAAAAACCTTTTCGAGTGCAACTAAATTATTGTAAGGAACAACGTAGACATCACCAGGAACTGTTCCTGCATATGCAACTGCGTTAGGTGATTGTGCATCGCCAGCGTCATCGAGTGCTGGTTTTGCAGAAACCATGAGTGGATCAAATGATCCGTGGTATCCGCCTTCGATTTTTACTACGCCATTCTTTCTAGAATATGCGCGAGCAAGACGAGTTGCATACATTGTTGCTTCAGTACCAGAGTTTGCAAAGCGAACTTGGTCAATCGCAAAGCGCTTACAGATACGTTCGCCTGCATCGCGAGAAATTGGTGATGGTGTAACGAAGAGCATTCCCTCTTTCAGAGATGCTTCAATTTCGGCTACAACAACTGGGTTTAGGTGGCCAGCGAGCATTGCTCCAAAGCCCATTGATAGGTCGAGTAAGCGACGTCCGTCAACATCTGTCATCCACGCACCTTGTGCTGAAACGATTGAGATCGGATATGGATCCCAATGCTGGAAGCTGGAAGGAACACCTAACGGCATTGTTCGAAGCGCGAGAGTGCTCTCTTTTTCAGAGGCTGAAGTATTTTCTTTAAAGCGCGCCCATTCTTGATCTAACAAGGCCTGTATTTTTGTTACTGATAGCGGCTCGGATGTTGCGGGTACTGATCTAAACGTTTGCGCATGGTTAGCGTGGGTTTTCATTTTTTGCATTTTCGATTCCAAGGCTTTCCCGGAACCCCTAATGCCTTACTCCCTACAGAGTTTGTTACCCCGCGAGTTTAGCAATTTATAACTTTAAAGCAAGTGCAGAAATTTTATGCGTGTTTACGCATGAAAAAAATGTCTTTTATTTCATAAAAAGTGCGTTTAATCTTTTTGTTGTGAAAAAAAGTCCTATAACAATCATGACTACAAAATAAAACGCATGGCCTAAAAGCGCTGTATTTATCTGCCCTAAGGTCAATCCGCGCACTAAATGAATTGCTTGAGAAAGTGGGAGCGCCTTAATTATAAACTGCAACCACTCTGGGAAAACTGAGAGCGGATAAAAAGAACCAGAGAATAAAAACATAGGCAATAAAAATATATTAATTATTTCAAGTTGCTGAAAAGATTTCATATATGTAGTTAGGGCCATACCAACCGATGCAAAACCAAATGCAATCAGAACCGCTGCCGGTATTGCCAAGATTCCCCATAAACTTGGAATCAATCCAAGAGGTGCAACGACAGCCATGAATCCAACTCCGTAAAGGAAGCCACGAAGCAGTGCTAAGCCAATTTCACCAAGTGCAACATCTAGCGGCCCAAGTGAAGTCGCGAGCATGCCGTGATAAATGCGATCATGGTTGAGCTTGAAGAAGATATTCATGGTGGAGTCATAAATCGCACCATTCATTGCACTTGTAGCAAGGAGTGCTGGTGCGATGTAAGCGGCGTAAGGAATGCTTAATCCACCACTTTCAATATTGCCAATTAGTTTCCCAAGACCGTAACCAAAAGCAAAGAGGTAGAGCACTGGTTCTACAAAGCCCGAAACAATTACCATCCACGTAGAAGATTTGAATGCAATGTAACCGCGTTCAAAGATTGCTCGAGAACGCCCAGAGTAAACGCGCTCTCCTAATTTTCCGCGACGAGCATCTGCAATAGCAACAGCTGTGCTAATAATCATTTCGCCAACCTCTTTGTGAAGATGCGTCTGGAGAAAAATACGCCGAGCACTAGAAGTGTTACAAGGAAGACCAAGTGAGTTATTGCCATAGTTTGAGTAAGAGAGTGACCGTAAGTGAGGTAGCGACCAAGTTCAGTTGAATGCCATAGCGGTGAAATCCAACCTATCCATTGCAAGTAACTCGGCATCGAAGAAAGAGGATAGAAAGTTCCAGAAAAAAGAAAGAGCGGCATCATGATGAATCGATTGAAAATAACAAAAAACACGTTTTCATCTTTGAGTAACCCAGCTATTGCTTGCGTTATTGATCCAAATGCGACACCAGCCATTACAGCTGTTGGAATTGCTAGCCACGCTTTACTTGACTCCAAAGCACCAAAAGCGAGCATCACAAACCAATAAATAACAACAGTCCCGACTACGCGCACGAGAGATGCTAAAAAGACACCAGCGGCAATTTGATTTCCAGAGATAGGCGTTGCATTCATTCCAAAGAAGTTTTTCCACCAATTGAAACCTTCAAGAGTTGGGAAAACAGATTCATCTATTGCTCCCTGGATTGCTGCAGTTGCGAGCAGTGCTGGCGCTAAGAAGGTTAAATACTTCACACCATCAATACCTGCCGGACCTGCACTCTTATCAATAAATGCACCAACGCCAACACCGATGGATAAAAGGTATAGAACAGGATTGGCAACTGCGATTGCCAAAATCATCCAGACCCATTTCATCATTGCAGTTAGGCGAGCTTGTGCGACGTAGAGAGAACCGCGAGAGATTATTTTTTTCTGATCAACTATCTGTAACGATCCTTGACGCACCTTCGCAGTACTCATTAGTCGACAAGAGTTCTTCCAGTGAGGCGCAAGAAAACATCTTCTAAAGATGATCTGCGTACAAGTGAAGTCTTAGGGTGTAAGCCAGCACTATAAATTTTCTCTAATAGCGCTTCACCATCTTCGCTATAGAGCAAAATACGGTCTGGTAATTCTTCAATGCGGTCGCACATCCCGCGCAACTGATCAGCCATTGCACTATTGCGCTCCGAACCAAAACGAATTTCGAGAACTTCTTTCGTTGAATAATCCTTAATCAATTGCGCAGGGCTTCCCTCGGCCATAATTTTGCCTTTGTCCATAACAACAAGGCGATCACAGAGCTGCTCAGCTTCATCCATGAAGTGGGTAGTAATAATGAGAGTCACGCCTTGTTCTTTCAATCTAAATAGGCGATCCCAGAGAATATGACGCGCTTGTGGGTCTAACCCAGTTGTTGGTTCATCGAGCATCAAAATTTCAGGTTCACTTACTAATCCACGAGCAATAGTGAGGCGACGCTTCATTCCGCCACTGAGTGATTCAACTTTTGCATTGCGCTTTTCTTCTAATTGAGCGAACTCAAGTAGCTCTTCAATTTTCGTTTTGAGGAATTTGCGCGAAAGACCGAAATATCGACCGTAGATATAAAGATTCTCACTTACCGATAATTGCATATCTAAATTATCTTGTTGAGGAACTACACCTAAATGAGCGCGAATTTGCGGACCAAATTTTTCAGGATCCATTCCAAGAATTGTGAGGTCACCAGATGTTCGCTGGGAAGTTGCACCAATAATGCGCATCGTCGTTGATTTACCAGCGCCGTTAGGACCTAATAATCCAAAAGACTCGCCTTTAGCTACTTCGAAATCAATTGCGTCGACAGCGACAAACTCATCGAATTTTTTCGTGAGCCC